>NZ_LYRQ01000044.1:0-39103 GCF_001661605.1 Pseudoalteromonas sp. MQS005
CCGCAACTGCTGGCCGCCTACGAGCACAAGGAGCGCTTCTACGGCATCTGGGACGCCACCACACGGCTCCAGGCAGAAGCCGCCCTGGACGAGTGGATAGCCACCATCCCGAAGGGCCAAAAGGAAGTCTGGAGCGATCTGGTCAGGGCAGTGGGAAACTGGCGCGAAGAGACCATGACCTACTTCGAGACGGACATGCCCGTCACCAACGCTTACACGGAGTCCATCAACCGACTGGCCAAGGACAAGAACCGTGAAGGGCGCGGTTACTCCTTCGAGGTGATGCGGGCACGAATGCTCTACACCACGAAGCACAAGAAGAAGGCACCGACTGCGAAGGTCTCTCCTTTCTACAAGAAAACCATCGGTTACGGACTGCCGGACTTCGCAGAGGAACTCAACTACGGAGTCGATCTATCAACCATCTGAGGGTGGTATCAGATTGATGGGGTGAAGGTGCCCCATCAACCATTAAATCCGTATACCCCGAAGACTTAGCCTCTTAGGCCCATGATGTTAATTGAACTGCAAAAACATTTCACAGAAAGGGATCATGCCTTCCTCATGTCATTCAAAAGAGGGCAGCCTGACTGGGCATTGTTTGATTATCCTAATGCAGCAGACTTGCCAGCGATTCGTTGGAAGTTGCAGAACATTAACAAATTGGCAAAGAATCAAGCAAAACATCAAGAGCAATTAGATAAATTGAAGCAAGTGCTTGATGATTGGCTTGTTAACGCAAACGCCAAGTAATTCGTTTATAACAAACCTAAACGAGCTATAAGACCCCTAGTTAGATTGCGATTTCTTCAATCTATCTAACCGAGTCCACATAGGACAACTGCATAGACTGGAGCCTCGATTTACATTAACGAGGACTCCTCATGCGAAAACTATCTCCAATTATTCTGGCGCTTGCGCTGTCTCCTTTGGTTCAAGCTGAACCTGTGTCTGAAGTGTCGCCCGTTGGCAAAATTGACGGCATGGTTTCTTTGCCGGTCACGGGTATGAAAGCGGTCGAAAGCAATGGCCGTATTGTTTTCATGTCAGACAGTGGCCGGTTCGTCATTGATGGCACGCTCTATGATGCCTGGTCCAAAAAGCCGCTTACCAGCCTTGAAGAAATTCGAGAAGCGGGAAACACGCTGGACTTAAGTCGTCTTGGCTTAAAAATGGATGATTTGAATCCACTGACGCTGGGTGAAGGCAAAAAGAAAGTGGTGGTCTTTGTTGACCCACGATGCCCGCACTGCCATGAGCTTTTGAAACAAGCTTTACCGTTAACCAAAGAATACACCTTCCAAATTCTCCCTGTGCCAGTGCTTGGTCCTGATTCAGAGCGTCAGGTTCGCCAGCTTGGCTGTGCGCGTGACAAAAAAGCGGCCACCGATGCATTGCTCAATGGCCGGATTGGTAACCTAGAACAGGATGATGCCTGCAACTTAGAACCAATGCAGCGTACCTTGGTGACGGCTCAAATCCTGGGCATTCAAGGTGTGCCTTTCATCGTCGCCAATGATGGTCGCATCAGCCGAGGCCGTCCTTATGACCTTTCTGCTTGGTTGGAGGGGCAGTAATGAAAGCCTCTCTGTATTCAGGGCAACGCGCTTCTGAGCTGTTGCCAGTATTAGCCTATTCCGACGATGAGCAACTGTTTTTCATGGAAGACCAGAGTGTTGGCTTTGGTTTTCTATGTGACCCATTGCCGGGTGGTGATGAGTCTGTTGCAGACAGGGTTAATGTTCTTCTCAACAACGACTGGCCAAAAGACACTTTGCTGCAATTTGGCCTGTACGCCTCCCCTGATATTCAAACCGACCTTCAGCGCATGATGGGCTTACGGCATCGTCAATCCGATCCATTGCTCAGGGCGTCGATACGCAAACGTGCGGATTTTCTCGATGGGGGCACGGTTCAACCGATAGAAGAATCGACCCAGACTCAGGTACGCAACTTTCAACTGATCGTCACCTGCAAATTGCCTTTGGAAAGTCCTATACCGACGGAGCGTGAGTTGAGTCGAGCATCCGCGCTTCGGGCTTCTTTCTCGCAGGCGCTGGCAACGGTTGGTTTTCGCGTCACTGAGATGACTGACCGAAATTGGCTCGCGGCATTAAGTGCGCAACTTAACTGGGGAAAAGATGCTTCTTGGCGCAATCCATCACCAATCCGCAGTGAGGCAGATAAACCACTTCGAGAGCAAGTGTTGGATTATGACCGAGCTATCAAGGTGGATAGCCAAGGTCTGATGTTGGGCGATTACCGAGTTAAAACCTTATCGTTTAAGCGCTTGCCTGAGCGGATCTGGTTTGGTCATGCCGCAAGTTTTGCGGGCGATATGATGACGGGCAGTCGCGGTTTACGCGGCAGCTTTTTGCTAAATGTCACCATTCACTTTCCCTCAGCTGAGGCGATGCGATCTCGTTTAGAGACGAAGCGTCAATGGGCGGTCAATCAGGCCTATGGCCCGATGCTCAAGTTTGTGCCGGTGCTGGCAGCCAAGAAAAAGGGATTTGATGTTCTTTTTGAAGCCTTGCAAGAAGGTGATCGTCCTATTCGGGCAAATATGACTTTGACGCTGTTTTCCCCAACGGAAGAGGCGTCCATCAGCTCTGTTTCAAATGCTCGAACCTATTTCAAAGAACTTGGATTTGAGCTGATGGAAGACAAGTACTTCTGCTTGCCCATTTTCCTGAATGCTTTGCCATTTGGTGCTGATCGCCAGGCGATGAACGACTTGTTTCGATTCAAGACCATGGCGACACGGCATGTGATCCCTCTGTTGCCTTTGTTTGCGGATTGGAAAGGCACGGGCACGCCAGTGATTAACTTTGTTTCCCGTAATGGCCAGATCATGAGTGTGTCCCTTTATGACTCGGGCAGTAATTACAACTGTTGCATCGCGGCGCAATCAGGGTCGGGCAAGTCTTTCCTGGTGAACGAAATCATCTCCTCCTACTTATCTGAAGGCGGGCAATGCTGGGTGATTGATGTTGGCCGCTCTTATGAAAAGCTGTGTGAAGTTTATGACGGAGAGTTCTTACAGTTCGGGCGGGATAGTGGCATTTGCTTAAACCCGTTTGAAATCGTTGAGGACTATGACGAAGAAGCGGATGTACTTGTTGGATTATTGGCCGCAATGGCCGCGCCTACGCAGTCATTAACTGATTTTCAGATGGCCAACCTAAAGCGTCAGACCCGTGAACTGTGGGAGAAAAAAGGTCGTGCCATGTTGGTTGATGATGTGGCAGAGGCTTTAAAAAATCATGAAGACCGACGTGTGCAGGACGTGGGTGAGCAGCTCTATCCGTTTACGACACAGGGCGAATATGGCCGTTTCTTTAATGGTCACAACAATATTCGCTTCAAAAACCGTTTCACTGTTTTGGAGTTAGAAGAGCTCAAGGGGCGCAAGCACCTACAACAAGTGGTGTTGCTTCAGCTTATCTACCAAATCCAACAAGAGATGTACTTAGGTGAGCGTGATCGTCGCAAGATTGTGTTCATTGACGAAGCCTGGGATCTGCTGACCCAAGGTGATGTCGGTAAGTTCATCGAGACGGGTTACCGTCGATTTCGAAAATATGGCGGCAGTGCTGTAACGGTAACGCAGTCGGTCAACGATTTGTATGACAGCCCTACAGGTAAAGCCATCGCTGAAAACTCGGCCAATATGTACCTGCTTGGTCAAAAAGCCGAAACCATCAACGCGCTCAAAAAAGAAGGCCGCTTGCCACTTGGTGAAGGCGGCTATGAATACCTGAAAACGGTTCATACCGTCACTGGTGTCTATTCCGAAATTTTCTTTATTACCGAGATGGGCACCGGGATTGGCCGTCTCATCGTCGATCCGTTTCACAAGCTGTTGTACTCGTCCCGTGCAGAAGATGTAAACGCGATTAAGCAGTTAACGCGCAAAGGCCTTTCTGTTGCTGATGCCATTTCTCAGTTGTTGAAGGAGCGAGGCTATGAATAAGACCACGCTTTGGCCATTTATGGCCTCTATTACTTTGTCTATTGCTAGTAGCGGTTTAATGACCAGTTGGCTCTTAATGAAAACACTCGAACCGATCCACAGCCAGTTGGCGTTAAGTACGCCCATTGCAGTCGTGGATTTTGGGGAGGCGGTGTTGTCACTGGGCCCCAATGCCAGCGAACAAGACATCGAATCCAGGTTGCTTCAGACCAATCAGCAAATTGAAAAGTTAAAAGCAGCCGGTTTTATCGTGCTGGATGCCCAAGCGGTGGTGGGTGCTGATGATTCCATATTTGTGCCAGTAGGCTCAAAGGAGGTGTCTCATGCAGATACTCCGTAAAAGAATGCCTTGGCGGCCTTACCTCATCCGGCTGGCCATTCTTGCGTTAATCATGGCCATGGTAGGCACCTACGCCATGATGCGCTACCGAATAGGTATTGATACCCAGCAAGAGCGCTGCCTGCCTGATACCACGGTGTATCTGATTGACCTATGGAATAAAGAGCCCGTTAAGGATGGTTTGTATGCCTTCCACTCAAAAGGACTTGCTCCGTTATATAACGACGGTACTCGTATGTTGAAACGCCTAACAGGGATGCCTGGGGATGAAGTCAATGTGACGCCTCAACATGTGCTGGTGAACGGTGCTGAAGTCTCTACCGGCATGGCATTAGCACCGCGTATTGGCGTTGCTGAAACAGAATTTAGCCGCTCATTGACGCTGCAAGAAAACGAATATTGGTTTTCCGGTGAGTCCGCAACGAGTTTTGACTCCCGTTATTGGAATGCCGTTAAGCGCGAGCAGATTGTCGGTCGCGCTTGGCCGCTTTGGTAGGAGGTGGATGATGAGAAGACTATGCCTCTTATTTTTGTTGGTTGCTCCATTGGCTTGGGTTCAAGTGTCCTGGGCACAAGAGCCTTATCCGTTGTCTGACGAGGACAAAAAGATCGTCGAAATGAGCCGCAGCATTTTACAAAGTGCTGTGGATGGTTCATCTGAATTTATCGAGCCTTTTTCACCGATTGAACAACCTGCGTCGCTCAAACACAACGATGAATGGTTGATTTTTGCGTCGTCTTCACTGGGGGATTCCTCACTGAAGCAGCTATTTAAAGAGGCCAGTGCAACCGGCGCTATTGTGTTGTTTCGGGGAATTCCTGAAGGAAAGACCTTGGGGGCGGCTATCCGTGATTGGCATACGCTGATGGTGGGACTTGATCCTGTTCCTCAGGTTCGAATCGATCCGAAAGCCTTTGTGCACTGGCGGGTGACTAGCGTGCCTGCCATTTTCCGCATAGAAGATGACAAGGTGACTGCAAGTGCACTAGGGGTTTACAGCAAGGACTGGTTGCAGCGTCAAATTGAAACAGGCAATACCGGTTCATTGGGTCAACGCGGTCCTATTCATTCGATTTTAGAACCGGATTTGATGCAAGTGGCGATGCAGCGTTTACAGTCGATAGACCTGGGCGCATTAAAGAAAAAAGCCATTGAGCGATTCTGGTCTCGCCAAACTTTCACTGACTTACCCAAAGCCACGCAATATCGGATAAGAACGGTTGATCCAACCATCGTCATGCAGCGGCCACTATTGGATGCCAATGGCCGAACATTGATCCCAGCAGGAACGCGTATTAACCCGCTAAAAGCCTTGCCGTTTACTCAGCAGCTTGTGGTGTTTAATGCGTCGAACGCTGAAGAAGTGGACGCAGTTGCGCATTGGCTTGAGACGCAAGATAGGACACTGCGCCGCATTACGCTTATCACCACGCAGCTCGACCGTACTCAAGGTTGGAATAGCCTCAATGCGCTCGAAAAGACATTGGATAGTCCGGTTTACCTTCTCAACGCCTCGCTAAAGCAGCGCTTTGATTTGCAAGTCACCCCATCGTTTGTTCAGGCAAAGGGGCTCGCGTTTGAAATAGAAGAAATTCCAGCAAAGGAGCTTGTTCATGAAAAAGCTCAATAATACGTATCGTCTGATGCGGACTCTCGTTGTCATGCTTGTCCTGGGCGCATCTATTCCTGCAAAAGCCGAACTGACCTGCCCAGACGCGGGTTTATTGTCGGGCAAGTTGCTGACGGATGTTTGCTGGTCATGCATTTTTCCTATCCGGGTTGCAGGGCTTCCGCTTGGCTCTGGCAGTGTCCCAAGCGGCGCATCAAACAAGTCATTTTGCTTATGTGAAGACAACTTAGGCGTGCCAAGGCCAGGTATTGTTACCAGCATGTGGGAGCCAGCGCGTTTGATTGAACTGGTCAGAACGCCGGGTTGCTCGCCTTCCCTGGGAGGGATTCGTTTACCGTTAGGTGATAGGCGACTGCAAGGTGGTCATGGCGAGGGTGAATACGATACCGGTGATCTTGCTTTCTACCATTACCATTATTACGCCTTTCCGCTTTTGGTCATGCTCGATTTGTTCATGGATGGCAATTGCAATGCCGATGGTTACATGGACTTTGACTTGATGTATTTGTCGGAATTGGACCCAACATGGCTGAACGATGAACTGGCCTTTTTTACTCAGCCTGAAGCGGCTGCCGTTGCCAATCCATTGGCTATTTCGGCTTGTACCGCTGACGCTGCTTCATCAACGCTTGGTAAACCCATTGACCAGTTGTTTTGGTGTGCTGGCAGTTGGGGCCATCTCTACCCGTTATCTGGCCACACCTTAGCCTTTGGCTCATTAGCAGAAAACACCAGCCATTTAGCGGCGCGAGCAATCGCGGCTCAACACAGGCGTGGTCTTGCAAGGCGAACAATGGGGAACAGTGCGCTATGCCGACCTGTTATCGAACCCATGCTGCCGAAATCCCAATACAAGATGAGTATGTTCTTCCCTGTACCAGAAACTGAAAGTGCGCATGTCATCGGTGAAAGCACCATGAAATGGGGAGAGTGGCGAACGATCCCCGGTGCCGGAGAAGATGCGCTCTACATTTTGTGGCGCTGGCAAGACTGCTGTAACTCGGGAGGTTAACTATGAAACCAACATTTTTTACCCGAGTGTTAGCGGGTATTTTATCTATCACTATGGCGTGCTTGCCCTTACATGGTGTGGCCGCTGATGTACAGCGCCAATCCGGCCTAAGCGGACAACAGGAAGGTAAGCAATTGCTGCAAAACTGGACGATGCCCGCACTCAATGGCAATACATTGTCGGTGCCGAATGGCAGTGGTAATGAGTCCATTAACTTGCAAGAGCTTTTCCCAGGTATGGATCAGGGCTCATTGGATGTCTTAACGGGCGTTTATGGCTCTGATGCCAGCATGAATCAATTGGGGACGCAGCGCCAAGAGAGCATGGCATCCGAAAGTGGCGCTACGGGTGAGGCATTTCGTTCGCTACAACAAATCAAAGACAGGTCTCGGCCAGATATGGTCAATGATCCGCTTTGGGCATTAACTGATGCGGTTCAAACTGACCCTAATCTATTGACGCAAAGCTTCCCAGGTTGTGAGTCTCAAGGTGAAGGCAGCCCAAATTACCAGCAATGTGACAGGCTCAATACAGCGGTTAACAGCTGCACTATTACTCACGATTACACGGCAGGCATTATTGAGCATGTTTCCGGACCGATGAACCTTCGCTCTTGTGGTGAGGGGTGTCTTGAAGTTTGGATAGGACGAATTGGTGACAACTACTGGAGTGGCAGTTGTAAAGTGTTCGAACAGGCCATCACACTCAAAGTCGTGAACCCCGATGCGATTACCTCAGCCGTTCTTGAGTACGCCAAATGGGATGACTACATGCAAGTTTGGCTTGGCGATCAGAAAGTCTGGTCTGGGCCGAACAATAACTTTCCACCAGAAACGGCAGGTCGCTGCGAGCTCAGTACCAGTTGGGAGCGCAATCCAAATACCGATCTCACTGCCCGGCTAAAAGCGGTAGAACCCGGTTTAGAAGTGCCGGTAAAAATTCGCGTATCGGTTACGGGTAGTGGTGAGGGGTATGCACGCATCAAGGTGCGCTTTGATCCAACCAAGGTGGTGATGAATGATAGTTGGTCGCCACAATCCTGTATCGAACAAGCAGCGGATATCCCGACGAAGTTTTCAGACTACAGCATTCAATGCACGGATCAGCCGTCTTCAACCAACGGATGTACGGTGGTCAATGGTGTTTCAGTTTGTGAATCCTATTTTGCCCCAAGCCCTGTGGCTGGCATATCGCCTTTGTGTCGGCGTGTACAAGTGAGTGTGGATGACGAAAGCTATAAGGGGATTGAAAATCAGGCCTGCCAAGTGCTTGAAGCGAATCCTTCCTGTGGCTTCATGTCATCAGAATGTGCCGAGACCAATGATAAAGGTGAATGCATTCGTTTTACCGATACCTATGACTGTGGATTGCAAACCAGCGATCCAAAGTGTGTGGTATCCAACCTTATGCCGAATAGTTTTGAGGCCTGTGAGCCTACTCAGACGATCACGCCATTTACGGAAACCAAGCATGTACCGGATTACCAAGTGTGCGAGAAGATCAGCACGCTTACTCAGTGTCAGTTAGAGCGACGCGTATCCGCTGAAACCCATCAACAAAGCTGGTCCATTGAGCGCGGTTGCTTTAGTTCTGAAACGCTTAGCTTTGTTCCTCAGCACAGCAACACCATGCAAACTGGAAACACGACGCTGAGGATTTTTGATAATCAAAATACTGAGATAAAAATCACCGAGTCGCCATCCAAGGCAAATGGTTGGAAAACGACACTCTCACTGACGGGCAATAAAGAAGCGGTCACAGAGACGAAACCGTCCATTAAGTACCCTGAAATGACGTGTCCAAAAGGAACCTTGGTTGGCTCATTGTGTAGGGTCGTTAATGGGTCGATTATTTCGTGGCATGAACCTCAGGAAGTCACTCGTTCCAGATGTGAATCCGGCTGGAACAAAGTCGATTTCGACACTTGCAGCCGAGAAGTTCAGAAGTGTTTGGCTCCTGCGAAACTGAGCGCTTCATTGACCTTCTCTGGCAAATACTTAGAGCAAGACATTGTTCATCAATCAAGTGATCCGGGCATAGACCAATGCTTGATGCAAACGGATCAGTTTACTGCGGTGCAGTGGCAGTGTTTGGATACAGGCACAAAACGAATCGACGGCTTAACGGTTGGTAGTGGCGAGTTGGCGAATCTTGGAAGCCTTTATCCGGCTGTTGTTTCATCTCCTTCTCATTTAACCAGTCGCGGCAGTTCTGATGGACTGGGGCTTTCATGCTGGAGGGCAAGAGCGACCTACAATGCTTCGACTGCTCATCCTGAGTTCAACATGGGCAGCTCAGATAGCTGGGTAGATGCCAATGGTAATACTCAAACTATCGTCAATAACGGACAAAACACGACCACCAATACGTGTGCCGCGCTAGAGCAAAACCCGGCCTGCCAGTATGTCAGAACCGAATGCACGGAAGGTGGGGCTGGTCATGAAGGCTTCTGTTATATCCAAAGTTTGGTGTATGACTGCGGACAAAGCGTTGAAGTGCAAAATGCTCGAATGGAAACTCAATACAACTGTGAGGGGCCAGTTCGCTGTATGGGCACAGATTGCTTAGAGCCAGAGTCAATCAAGCAGGCTAACTTTGCAGAAGCAGCTGCGATGCTTAATGCGGCGCAGTTTATGACCAATGATATGTCATGCACGGGAGCTGATGGCCAAGATAACGTCGAGTGTACGGTCTTTAAAGGTAATGCTGGCCAGTGCAAAAAAGCCGTTGGTGGCATAGTGGATTGCTGTGAAAAGCCAAGTGGCGTGTCGTTATCGGATTACATCACGATGATAGTAGCGGTCAACAAGCTTGATACGGCAGTCATGGCCATGAATCCGTCTTCGGCAATCTATGGTTCTTGGAATACGCTCAGGGAGCCAATCACGAGCACCTGGAGTGCGGTCAAGGAGCCCTTTGTGTCTGCATGGGACTCTCTCATGGGGGCTGGGCCATCAACGGCTGCTGGCGCGGAGCAAGCTGCGACTGGCTTCATGCAGGTGTTGACCAACAAAACGGCTGAATGGGTAGGTACTACCTTTGGTTCGGGGGCGCAATCGGCACTGTTTAGTAACGTTGGTGGCGCGGTTGGAGCCGATGGTGTCGTTTCGGGTGGTAACTTTGCACTGGGAGGCGCTGCGGGCGCGGTTCTGAGCACGGTTATGACGGCTTACATGATTTACTCAGTCACTATGATCCTCATTCAGCTTATCTGGAAATGTGAGCAGAGCGAGTTTGAAATGAACGCCAAGCGGGTATTGAAGAGTTGCCACTATGTAGGCTCTTACTGCAAGTCTAAGTTCTTAGGTGCCTGTGTTGAAAAACGGCAGTCATATTGCTGCTTTACTTCGCCACTTTCACGGATCATTCAAGAGCAAGTGCGTCCGCAATTGGGCCTTGGCTGGGGCAGTGCGAAATCTCCCAACTGTGAAGGCTTGACTGCGAGTCAGTTAAACCTGGTAGATTGGAGCCAAGTCAATCTCGATGAATGGATAGGTATTTTATCGATAACAGGCAACCTACCCGAAGTACCGTCACTGGATCTGGAAAGACTGACTGGCTCAGGAAGTACGCTAAACGTGGATGGAAACCGTCAAAGTGCCGCAGACAGAGCCATTGAAAGGCTAAACGGAATGGATGCACAGAAACTGCGTCAGGAGGCGACGGAAGAAATTTCGGGAAATAATTGAGCACGTCCTTCTAAAATAGCTGCGCCAATAATGTTCCATATTGGTTACTTTAATGCGTTTTTCCGCTTTAAAGTAACCATTTTTGTACTTTGTGATCACAGATCGAACATATTTCAGCTAACGCGCTTTTGCCCCATTACGCGTTAACGTAAATACTCTAATGGCAGCTGTGGGGGCGAACAACGGACCTTGCTGCTAACCTCAAGGAAGCAAATCAATCCCAAACTGTTTCAGCAATAAAGAAAACAGCCAAAAGCAAATTACAGTTATTAATGAGCTGATGAGTAACGATAGCCAAAAACTGTAGCGTTGCATCAGCGTGGGGAAAATAAAAAACATTGGTAACGTCGGAAGAACATACCAAAAGGTGTACCAAGCATGATTGGCTATTTTCTCTGACGGCTGCTTTTCAACATATAACCAAATCATGGTTAAAATGGTGACTGTCGGTAATGCCACTATCAGTGCGCCTAGTTTATCACTTCGTTTTGCTAGCTCTGATGCAGCTACGATAACCATTGCGGTGATCAAATACTTAGTTATTAGCCAACCCATATAATACCCTTAAATCTAAAAACCGATTGCCTATCGGTTTTTGTTGTGACAATATAGCCAGCGAATTAAATAGAGTAAAGTGTTATGCAATTAGGTGAACTAGAAAAGTTAGTGCTTCAACATTTCTGGAATGTCAAAGAGGCGGATGCAAAGCAAGTACATAAAGTACTGGGGCTTGCGCGTGGTAATTCCTTAAATACCATTCAAAGTACGCTTGATAGGTTATTTAAAAAAGAATTACTTAAGCGCACTAAACAAGGCCATGCGTATTGTTATTCAGCCAGAGTAGATCGTGAAGGTTTAATTGCTCAGCTTATTTCAAATGTGACCAGTGACTTTGTTGAAGATGGTGAAAACAGCTTAATAGCCGCTTTTAGTTCCGCTTCAGCACAACTTAATGACGCACAACTCGATACATTAGAAAAAATGATCGAAAAACAACGCCAGTTAAGAAAGGAACAGGCTTAATTATGTTGGTTGGAGAGTTGGCAATCGCACTAAACTTGCTCAGTGTTGCAGTGCTTGCATTTGTGATCGGTATTGCAAGTGTCGCTGTCATATCTCGTTTTGTGTTGTTCAGGCTCAATCAAGTCAGTTTTAATAGTCAAAAATTTATAATGTGGTCTCTTGTTAGTGCGCCTTGGTGGATAGCACTTTCTTGCATCGGTTACTTTATGCCCTACTCGATAGGGCTTGATAAAATTTTTAAAATAAGCTGGTTCGAAGATTTTGCCCATTGGCACCATATCGATATTTTCAGCTTTTCAAGTTGGCACGCGTTAACATTGCTTTTGGCATTGATCTATTTAGCATGGCGCGTAGCAAAGACTATCTTAGCTAGGACCAAACAATCTATCGCATTATCGAGTTTGCTAAGCTTTACTGACGCACAAGATGCTAAGACGACTAATGGCAATCAATATTTCTTGATGCCTGTTAAAGTACCTGTTGCTTTTACTACAGGCTTTATATCGCCCAAGATCTACGTATCAACCGGACTACAAACCCAAGTTAGCGATGAACAACTTAATATCATCGTTAATCATGAGCTTGCCCATGTAACGGCAAGAGATCCGTTATTTAAAGTGCTCTTCACGGCACTAGCCAGCTTCTATCCATCTCGTATAAAACAAACCCTAATTGAGCAATATGTCTTAATGACGGAAAAGATAGCCGACAATGAGGTCACTAAAGAATACGACCACCTTGATATCGCACAGACATTGATTGATGTCGCTAGACTTCAAAAAGCACTTCCTACGGATTGCGATCAGGCGTCTGTTAGCTACTTCGGACATGATTACACGAGTCTTCGTGTTGAGGGGTTATTAAATCCAATTAATAAACCATCGCTTACCACTATCTTCATTACTCTAGCATTATTGGTAACTATGCCTGTATTTGCTGCATCCACGGTCGATAGTTTCCATCACTTTATCGAAACTTTTTTCATCCATTAATTAAGGATATGGAATGAGATTTAACCCATATAAAAACAAGCGTAATAGCAACGAAAAAAAACCGATTAGCTATCGGTTTTTGGCTGTTGGTATAGCTGTAACAACGGGAGTTGGTTTAGCAATACCAACACCCTCTTTGGCTAATTCGCAGTCCCAGCAGCAAATACAGTCATCACATCAGATTATTAATCTGAGCAAGGCTGTGACCATGACACTAGAAAGTCATCCCGAACTGAAAGCCTTGGTAGCTGAAGAAGCTGTGTGGCAAGGCAATATCGAGCAAGCTGCCATTGGAGAACGCCCTCAAATAGGTTTAATGATTGAGGATGCGTTAGGGACAGGTGAGCATAGTGCATTAAAAAGTATGCAATCGACACTCACTTACTCTTGGCTACTTCAACAAGATCAAATTGATGGCAGAGTTAATGCGGCAAAAAGCCAAGCAAGTGCAGTAATAGTAGAGCAAAAAATAAAAGCACTCGATCTTTCTGCGATTGTTGCAAAGCAGTTTGTTGAAATCTTGATAAAGCAAGAGCGCTTGAAATTAAATCAATTAGCAGTTTCTCAGGCACAGGAAGTGGTTGACGCGATTGCCAAAAGAGTAAAAGCGGGTAAAAGTTCCAATGTTGAAATGCGCTTGGCTCAAGCCGAGCTGGTTCGAAGAAATCTCGCTGTAGAAGATTTAGAGCACGAATTAAAAGCCAGTCATTATCAACTGTCATCCTTATGGGGCAAGCCTCAGGCTGAGCTTAAATTAACGGGGAATTTAATGCTTAAGCCGGAAATTCCCTCGGTAGAAAGCCAGCTAATCAAGCTTAAGCAAATCCCACAAATACAGCAGTTTGTTAATGAACAACGTATCGCTCAGTCTCAAATGGAGCTTGCACGCATTGAAGCAAAACCTCAGTGGCAACTCACTGCGGGATTGAGACGATATGAAGCGACAGATGACTTTGGTTTAGTGGCGGGTATCTCTATTCCTTGGGGGAATGCCAATAGAAATGCAGGAACAATAGCGGCCTTACGCGCAAAACAAGATGTACTGGCAACTCAGCAACAAGCCTTAATGCAGAAACTTGATGCACAGCTATATGTACTATTGCAAGAAATGGCGCATTCCCACCATGTCATTGAAACGATTCAAGCTGAAATTATTCCCGTACTAGAAACCGCATTGACTGAAGCAAGTCAGGCATTTGATATCGGCAAGCTTAGCTACAACCAGTGGAGTGACATCCGTAGAGAGCTACTTAGCGCCCAAAATCAGTTACTTGATGCCTATCAATCTTTGCACTTACAACATATTGAAATTCAACGTCTAACTGGCGTGTCCGTTAGTGATAGCGAGTAGAACCGTGAGCAAACTTATGAAAAATAAAAATATCCTGTCGTCACTGAGCTTGGCGATACTTATCTCATTAACAGGTGTCATCGCACCTAATGCTGTTGCATCATCAACACCAGCAACAGAGCAAGCTGAACCAGAGAAAGGTCCACACCGTGGGCGCATGTTACGAGATGGTGACTTTGCAATAGAGCTATCTATTTTTGAAACAGGTGTGCCACCAGAATTTCGAGTTTGGGCGACTAATGGTGGACAGCCAATAGACCCAAAGAAAGTCGATTTAAGCGTAAAATTAATTCGCTTAGGCGATGGTACTGATGATATTAACTTTAATGCCCAAGGTGATTTTCTTCGCGGTGATATGGTCATTTATGAGCCTCACTCTTTTGTTGTTGCCATTGAAGCCACTTATCAGGGTAAAAAGTACAATTGGCGATATGACAACTTCGAAGGTCGCACCACTATTGAACAGGCAGTTGCCGATGCAATGGAAATCAACACTGAAATTGCAGGCCCTGCGACCATTCATCAAACCATTCCCGCTTATGGCAAATTAAGTTTACCTGTGGACGCTAAGCGAAACATTGCTGCCCGTTTTGATGGTGAAATCACCAAGTTACATGTCAATTACGGTGAAACTGTTAAACAAGGCCAAACGCTGTTCACAGTAGAGAGTAATGAAAGTCTTAAACCCTACGTTATTAAAGCGCCCACTAACGGTGTTGTTACCCAGTTATTCGCAAACGCGGGTGAGCAAACGGGTGGTAGAACCTTACTGACCATTACTAATTTTAATCGCCATATTGCCAAATTAGCGGTTTATCCTTCGGATTATTCCAAGGTGAAACTGGAAACGCCAGTAACGTTAAATGTTGAAGGTCATGAGGAAACCCTAGCAGGTAAGGTGTCATTTATTGAGCCTAGCGTGAGAGATGATCAGGCAAGAATAGTTTGGGTCGAATTAGCTGATGGCCTCTTTTCTGAAGGCAGTTTTGTTAAAGCTGACATAGAAATTGCCACTATTGATGTGCCACTGGCAGTTAAACGTGTGGGCTTGCAAGGCTTTAGAGATTTTACTGTCGTTTACGCCAAAGTGGGTGAGCAGTATGAAGTTCGTATGCTTGAGTTAGGCCGCGCTGGAGGCGAATGGATTGAAGTATTAGGTGGCTTAAAAGCGGGAACCGAATACGTGACCGACAATAGCTACATCTTAAAAGCCGACATTGAAAAGTCTGGCGCATCACACGATCACTAGGAGTGTATAAATGTTGGAGTCAATTTTACGCTTTTCAATAAAGCGCAAATTCCTTGTGATGGTGATGGTATTAGCGGTTTCAGGTCTAGGTATTTGGAATTTTACCAAACTACCGATTGATGCAGTGCCCGATATCACCAATGTGCAGGTAATGATCAATACCGAAGCGGCTGGTTTTACTCCGTTAGAAGTTGAGCAAAGGGTAACCTTTCCGTTAGAGACCGCGTTGTCGGGTTTACCGGGGTTGACCTATACCCGCTCAGTTTCTCGTTATGGCCTATCTCAAGTGGTTGCAATATTCAGTGATGATACTGATGTCTATTTTGCCCGTCAGCTTGTTAATGAGCGTTTATCAGCGGCACGCGCTGAATTACCGCTGGGCTTAGAGCCTCAACTTGGGCCAATTGCGACAGGTCTTGGTGAAATATTCATGTTCACCGTTGATGCTGAGCCTGATGCTACACATGCTGATGGCACGCCTATTACACCAACGGATTTACGAACCGTACATGACTGGACAATAAGACCACAGTTAATGCGGGTGCCGGGTGTAGTAGAAGTGAACCCGATAGGCGGATTTGAGCGTGAAATATTAGTCGCTTTCAAACCTGAAAAGTTACTTGCTTTTGGGCTGTCACAAGCCGATGTGGTTGATGCAATTTCGCAAAACAACCAAAACCAAGGTGCAGGCTTTATTGAGCAAAATGGCGCACAGTGGTTGTTAAGGCTGCCCGGTCAGGTTACTGATATGACTGCCATTGGTAATATTCCGCTTAAGTCGCTTGATGGTTCATCAATTTTTATAAAAGACGTAGCCGATATTGAAAACGGCAAAGGGCTAAGAACTGGTGCTGCTACACAAAATGGTCGTGAAGTGGTAATGAGTACGGTGTTCATGCTTATTGGTGAAAACAGCCGCACCGTTGCCCATGCCGTGGGAGAAAAGCTCAAAGAAATTAACGCCACTTTACCAGAAGGGATTGTCGCAACCGCTGTTTATGATCGCACTAAATTAGTTGATAAAACCCTGCAAACGGTTCAGCTTAACCTGACCGAAGGGGCGGTTCTGGTTATCGTTGTACTTTTTGTCTTGTTAGGGAATTTCCGAGCCGCATTCTTAACTGCCTTAGTGATCCCTTTTGCCATGTTGATGACAGTGACAGGTATGGTACAAACTCGCGTGAGTGCAAACCTGATGAGTTTAGGCGCGTTAGATTTTGGCTTGTTAGTCGATGGTGCCATTATCATTGTAGAAAATTGTCTTCGCAGGCTAAGTCAAGCAGGAAACAATCCTCTGCCGCTAAAAGAACGCATGGAAGTCGTTTTCGAAGCAACAAAAGAAGTCATACGCCCAGCTTTATTTGGCGTGTTTATTATCACCGCTGTTTACTTACCAATTTTTGCCTTAGAAGGCGTTGAAGGCAAAATGTTCCACCCGATGGCGATCACCGTGGTTATCGCGTTACTTAGCGCTATGGTGTTATCGGTTACCTTTGTACCCGCTATGGTTGCCTTGTTATTTAAAAAGCCCGTGAAAGAAAAACATAGCCCAATAATTCGTGGTGCTGCTGTTCTTTACAAGCCCGCTTTGAGCTATGTATTAAAAGCCCGCTGGTTAGTTGTTGTAGTCGCAACAGTATTAGTTGGCTTTACAGGTTATCAGGCAACTAAGTTAGGCAGTGAATTTGCGCCTAATTTGGATGAAGGTGATATTGCCATGCACGCGCTGCGAATTCCGGGTACGTCATTGTCTCAAGCAATCGCGCTTCAGGAATCTTTAGAAGATAAAATTAAACAAATGCCAGAAGTTGAACGCGTCTTTGCCAAAATAGGCACAGCCGATGTTGCAACGGATGCCGTGCCGCCAAGTGTCGCTGATAACTTTATTATCTTGAAACCTCGCGAGTTATGGCCTGATCCTGACAAAACTAAAGTACAAATTGTAGAAGAGCTGGCCGCGCTAGTAGAGCCAATTCCGGGTAACCGCTATGAGTTCTTGCAGCCAATACAAATGCGTTTCAACGAATTGTTAGCTGGGGTCAGAGCTGAACTTGCGATAAAAGTGTTTGGTGATGACTTTGATACGTTGACCACGTTAGGCGACGAGATAGAGGGTGCAATCTCGCAGGTTGAAGGTGCCGTAGATATACAAGTTGAGCAAACTACTGGCTTACCAATGCTTAGTCTTGTGCCAAATCGTGAAAAACTGATGCAGTTTGGTATTAGCATCAGCCAAGTACAGTCTCAAGTGGCAACGGCTATGGGCGGTACAATCGCAGGTAAGTTTTATCAAGGCGATGTCCGTTCTGATATTGTAGTGCGTCTTGCAGAGTCTAAGCGTAATGATATCGATTCATTACCTTATTTACCGATAACTTTGGCTGATGGACATTCAGTACCGCTTAAAGAATTAGTTGATATTGAGTTGATATCTGGTGCAAACCAAATTAACCGTGAAAATGGTAAACGGAGAGTGGTGGTAACTGCCAATGTTCGCGGAAGAGACTTAGGAAGTTTCGTTGGTGATATTAAAACGGTTATTGAAGAAAACGTAGAAGTTCCAGCAGGCTACTGGGTGGAATATGGCGGCACTTATCAAAAACTGCAATCCGCTTCAGAGCGCCTGAGTATTGTTGTACCTGTCACTTTAATCATGATTGTTGGTTTGTTAATCCTCGCACTTAACTCATTTAAAGATGCCATGATCATCTTTACGGGGGTTCCGCTCGCATTAACAGGTGGTATTGCTGCACTGTTACTACGAGATATTCCGTTCTCAATTTCGGCAGCGGTTGGCTTTATTGCCTTATCGGGCATAGCCATTCTAAATGGTTTGGTTATGGTGTCGTTTATTAGGGAGCTGCGCAAAGATGGGCTGGCACTTGATAAAGCAATCTTTGATGGTGCGCTGACGCGTCTTAGACCTGTGCTAACAACGGCACTCGTTGCATCATTAGGTTTTATTCCTATGGCGCTAAATACGGGCATAGGCTCAGAGGTTCAGCGGCCTCTAGCAACAGTGGTCATTGGCGGCATTATTTCGTCAACGATTTTGACCCTGTTTGTCATTCCTGCCTTGTATAGAATTTTACATAAAGAAAAGGAGTCTATTTTGACTGATGTTGAAGTATTGGAGTCACAAGATGCCAAGTAACATGATTAAAGTACTGACCTATCTGACGATTGCGCTGTTAGCGCTTATCAGTGTTGAAGCTTTGGCTCACGGAGTTGATGACAAAACCAGAGCGTTTTTAGAGCAAAATACGGGTGTTCAGTTTATTCCATTCTTATACATAGGCGCTAAGCATATGATAACGGGCTATGACCATTTGTTGTTTTTAGTCGGTGTTATCTTCTTCTTATATCGCAGCCGTGACGTACTTTTGTACGTCACTATGTTTACTATTGGACATAGCACAACATTGCTATTTGGCGTGTTAAGCGATATTCAAGTTAATGCTTATTTAATTGATGCCATTATTGGTTTCTCGGTAATTTACAAAGGCTTTGATAATTTGGGCGGCTTTAAGCGTTGCTTTAATTGGCAACCTAATACTCAATGGACAGTGCTGATTTTTGGTTTGTTTCATGGCTTTGGTTTAGCAACCAAGTTACAAGAATTCAGCCTTCCGGATGATGGCTTAGTGACCAATTTAATTGCGTTTAATATTGGTGTCGAGCTTGGTCAATTTGCGGCACTTGCACTGATACTTATTTTGATAAATGCGTGGCGAAAATTACCGTCATTCCAACGATTTTCAACAATTACCAATGGCGCATTAATGAGCGCTGGTGTGATGTTGATGGGCTATCAACTTACAGGTTATTTCGTTATTTAATTGATTCAATCAATAGAAATACGCGACAAATTAGAGAAAACAAAAAGAGAATCTTATGCAACATACAGTTAGTACCAAAACACTCGTTAAAGCGAGTATCTCAGCAGTCGTCGTCGCGGCTATTACTCTGGTTACCTTTATCTTACCAGCAGAGTACAACATCGATCCGACAGGTCTCGGTGGCAAGTTAGGTTTAACAGCACTTGCACAAGCGGCTGAAGTGGAAACAACGTCATTAGAGACAACTAAAGGCACCGATGAGTTTCAAACAATAGAAGTGACCGTTCCAGCGGGACGCGGCATCGAATATAAATTTTATATGAAGCAGCATGAAAAAATGACCTATGAATGGTTAACCGATGGTGCTTCATTGTACTTCGATTTACATGGAGAGCCTGAAGGTGACACAACGGGTTATTTTGAAAGCTATGCCATTGCTACTACTAATGAAATGAAAGGTAGCTATACCACGCCATTTACTGGTTCTCATGGCTGGTACTGGAAAAACAAATCAGACAAGCCTGTTTCAATACAACTAATGGTTAAAGGGCAATATAAAGTTATTGGCCTTAAACAATAACTAATTTAACTTTACGAATTTCATACGAGATGGAGACTAAAATGAACAAACTAATATCAATTATTGCACTTTGTGGTGTTCTAATTACTGGTAATGTGCAAGCACATGGCGATCATGGGGTTATCAGCGGTCAGAAAGCAATTAGCATTTCTGCCACCTTGATCAAAAAGATGACATTTAAAGACGCGGGTTTTGAAGTTGGTAAGTTAGATGAGTCATGGAAGAATATTGATAAATCTCAACTTTCGATTGCTAGCGTTGAAGACAATTTCTATGTAGTTAGTGCATCTAATGCTAGCAACGAAGATAAGCTTTACTTCCAAATTGCAAAAAACGGTCAAGTATTAGCGGTTAAAAATAAAAACGACTTTTAATCAATTAAAAGGCACCTTTTGATACATGCATGAGGTGCCTTTGTTTTGTATCAAGTACGCTTATGACACAGAGCCACTGGTCGGCTCTAACTCATTTCTGTCCAAAACTGTTTTACAAAGTCCACAACTGCAATTTAGAAGAGCCCCTTCGAGAGGGGCTGGTTGATGGGAGCCCAGTTGGCTAGTTGGCGGGGGTATCTGTTTCCTCTTCAGTGATATCGTCATCGGTTGAAGGCACAGCTTGCTCAACTTCTGCTTCTTTACCCTTAGCTTGGGCTGATTTTCGTGCTCGAATTTCGATATCAATTATGCGTCGAGCCAGTTTGATAATGCGCTGTTGCCATGCGTAGTTGCCATCAACACGTTGTTTGTTGCTAAGCACGCTAGATAACCAAAGTGTGTCCATTGAAATCATCAATGCATCGAGTTTGCGAACTAAGCCGACAAACTGGCCAACCTGGGGCGAGCTGATTTTGGCGTTGAAGGTTATCGGGTCGGTGTAGTCAGGTACTTCATCGATGCCATTGGACTCCATCAGTTTGTCCAAACGATCTTGTTCGTTGTCTACCGCCTTAGCGCAATCTTCGATCAACTGGCTAATGATCTGTTCCACTTCATCAATTTCGTTCTCATCGCCAATGATGCGCAGGATGACATCGATTCCGTAAAGCGCACTGACCGTCCGTCTAAAAACACGGTCAACGACACGTTGCGCCTGTAAGCTGTTAATTGTAAATGATTGTTCAAAGATGGGTTTTGAGTAATTGGGTTTTGCTTGGGCCATAAGTTTGCTCCTGATATGACAATAATCAGTTCCTAGCCTAATCCTCTGTGAGGTAATGGCCTTTCAGCTAGGTGGAAGAATTGAGCATCTTTCTGACTATCCTGTCTGGATAAGACGGTTACACTGACTTTCAAATATTGCTGATCTGTTTCAGTGATATCTGCGCCTGAGAGCATGAGCTCAAAGGAAGCCCGCCGCTGAGTTTTCTCAGTGGTACTAAGAGGTAGCTAGCCTCCTTAAACAAATAGCCTGCATGTTTTTACATGCTCAACCATGCGTTCCTTGCGGTTCGCCTTTTCACCACCCAACTGGGGGAGTTTTCCCCAGTTGGGGGTGACTCCTTCAAAACTAAATTAAGGAGTCACCAATGGAATATATCTTCGGATTTATTATCCAAATCGCAGGCATTATGTTGCTTGCAAAACTGAGCTGGTCGCTTTTGCGATTGGTTGCTCGTCAAAGCGTGCGCCCGTTTCGATTTGTCCTTACTCAAATCAAGCGTTTGCTCACACCAACACCAAAACGTCGTCCAATGGCAGTGCCTAAAGCTCCTGGTATGCCCCGTTTGACATCTGCGTTTTACAAAGAGCCACATCAGTACGATATGGCTTTACTCGAAATACCAACCTATCTGCGCCGTCAGCCTTCTTTGCCCAGCCGGGCAGAAACGACTGTGTGCACAGAGTTCAACTAAGACGAGGAGAACATCATGAAAAACCAAGTAACACTCATAGGCTACGTTGGCTCTGAGCCAGAGACGCGAGCCTATCCATCAGGTGATTTAGTGACCAGCATTTCGCTGGCCACTTCTGAGAAATGGCGCGACCGTCAATCCAATGAGCTCAAAGAGCATACGGAATGGCATCGGGTCGTTTTTCGAGATCGTGGTGGATTTAAGTTAGGGCTAAGAGCAAAAGATTTAATCCAAAAAGGAGCGAAGCTTTTTGTTCAAGGGCCTCAGCGCACGCGCTCATGGGAGAAAGATGGCATTAAGCATCGATTGACCGAAGTGGACGCGGACGAGTTTCTGCTTCTTGATAGTGTGAACAAAGCATCTGAGCCATCACCGGCGGATGATGCGGGCTCCCAAGCTAATTGGGCACAAACTTATCCTGAACCAGATTTTTAACCGAGCGAAAACGCTTTAACCCAGCCGGGAGTACTTTCCCGTCGGGGCAGACTCCCACTTTGATTGTCGGAGTCCACAATGGAAAAACCAAAGCTAATCCAACGCTTTGCTGAGCGCTTTAGTGTCGATCCAAACAAACTGTTCGATACCCTAAAAGCAACAGCATTCAAGCAACGTGACGGTAGTGCACCGACCAATGAGCAGATGATGGCGCTCTTGGTAGTTGCAGATCAGTACGGCTTGAACCCTTTCACCAAAGAGATTTTTGCGTTCCCTGATAAACAAGCTGGGATTATTCCAGTGGTAGGTGTCGATGGATGGTCTCGCATCATCAATCAACACGACCAGTTTGATGGCATGGAGTTTAAGACTTCAGAAAACAAAGTCTCACTGGATGGCGCGAAAGAATGCCCGGAATGGATGGAATGCATCATCTACCGGCGCGACCGTTCGCACCCAGTCAAAATCACTGAATACCTGGATGAAGTCTATCGACCGCCTTTTGAAGGTAACGGCAAAAATGGCCCTTACCGTGTAGATGGTCCATGGCAGACGCACACTAAGCGAATGCTAAGACATAAATCCATGATCCAGTGTTCCCGCATTGCGTTTGGCTTTGTGGGAATTTTCGATCAAGACGAAGCGGAGCGAATTATCGAAGGCCAAGCAACACATGTTGTTGAGCCATCTGTGATTCCACCCGAGCAAGTTGATGATCGAACCCGAGGGCTTGTTTACAAGCTTATCGAGCGGGCGGAAGCTTCAAATGCTTGGAATAGTGCATTGGAATATGCCAATGAACATTTTCAAGGTGTTGAACTGACGTTTGCGAAACAAGAAATATTTAATGCACAGCAACAAGCAGCCAAAGCGCTCACACAGCCTTTAGCTTCTTAGCGCCACGCATTCATTCTACTAACCCTGTCGGGATTATTCTCCCGTCAGGGGGAAGGTCTCGTCTTTTTTTGGAGATCTTCCATGACTAAATCAGCCTCACTTTTTCGCTTGGTATTGGTTGTTGCCCTTGTCTTAGGTTCGATTCAAGCCGGTAAAGCGGCAATTGATTCGGTTCAAGCAAGTGTTGTTCAGCACCAAACAGCGTTAGCACAAGCTGCAAAGTAACCACTTAACCCTGAAGGGGAGTTCTCTCCTTCGGGGGAGTCTCCCCTCAAAGGAGGCAATATGAAGGTTATCGACCTATCACAACGTACTCCTGCATGGCACCAGTGGCGCATTGCAGGGGTTACGGCATCTGAAGCCCCAATTATTATGGGGCGTTCACCCTACAAAACACCTTGGCGATTATGGGCAGAAAAAACCGGATTCGTATTACCGGAAGACCTGTCAAATAATCCTAATGTGCTTCGCGGTATACGGTTGGAGCCTCAAGCAAGGCGAGCATTTGAGAATGCGCATAATGACTTTCTTCTGCCGTTATGTGCTGAAGCTGATCATAACGCAATCTTTCGAGCCAGCTTTGATGGCATCAACGATGCGGGCGAACCCGTTGAACTGAAATGTCCTTGCCAGTCAGTTTTTGAGGATGTGCAAGCTCACAGAGAACAAAGCGAGGCGTACCAGTTGTATTGGGTGCAAGTACAGCATCAAATACTGGTCGCCAATAGCACGCGTGGTTGGTTGGTATTCTATTTTGAGGATCAACTGATTGAGTTTGAAATACAACGAGACGCGGCGTTCTTAACTGAATTGCAAGAAACAGCGCTTCAGTTTTGGGAGTTAGTACAGACCAAAAAAGAACCGTCAAAATGCCCTGAACAAGATTGTTTTGTTCCCAAGGGTGAAGCCCAATACCGCTGGACATCGCTGTCTCGGCAGTATTGCTCAGCACATTCCGAAGTTGTCCGACTGGAAAATCACATTAAATCTTTGAAAGAGGAAATGCGAGAAGCTCAGTCAAAATTGGTCGCTATGATGGGTAATTACGCTCATGCGGATTATGCTGGGGTCAAACTCAGCCGCTACATGATGGCGGGCACTGTGGACTATAAGCAATTGGCCACCGATAAATTAGGCGAACTGGACGAACAGGTTTTAGCCGCTTACAGAAAAGCGCCACAAGAGCGGTTGCGCATCAGCACCAATAAGCCAGAGCAGCCCGTTGAAACACCAATCAAAATCAGCCTTGAGCAAGAGAACTTGGTTCTGCCAGGTGACTCGCCGAGCTCATTTTACTTTTAACGTTCACTTGGAGCCGATTTCGGCTCCTTTCTCATGCGCTTACATCGAGTGCATCAGAAAGCAGTTTCACTCGTAGCCCATGCTGGGTACGAATGATAGAGCGAGCTGAACTCTTACATACACAGCCATACCACAATCAACATACCACCCGACGGGGACTTCATTCCCTGCTGGGGCATGGGGCCTCGTCAAAACTGATGAGGTTTACCATGACTGAACAATCCCCATTTTTGGTTCAAGTGAATCAAGCGTTTAATGTCCCGGCTCCTGATGCTTTCGTTCTGGAAGGATTTAGTGCCGACACTACCCATCCAAACATTCCCGTTCGCAAGGACGAGTATGTTTTTAGAAAAGAAGACTTACGTGACGTATTGGCGTTCTTGTCTAACCCAGACGGTGACGGTTTGTATATTACAGGCCCTACTGGATGCGGGAAGACCTCGCTAATTTGCCAAGTCGCTTCTCGATTGAATTGGCCTGTTCAGCAAATTACTGCGCACGGTCGATTGGAATTGTCCGATCTTATCGGTCACCACACACTGGTTAATGGCAACATGACCTTTGTGTATGGACCGCTGGCACTGGCTGTAAAGCATGGCCATTTGCTGATCATTAATGAAATGGATCTTGCTGAGCCTGCTGAACTGGCTGGGCTCAATGACATTTTGGAAGGTGCCCCTTTGGTCATCGCACAAAATGGCGGAGAGATCATCATGCCACACAACAAGTTTCGTTTTATCGCTACCGGCAACAGTGCGGGCAGCGGTGACCAAACGGGCTTGTATCAAGGCGTGCTTCAACAGAATTTGGCTTTCCTTGATCGCTTTAGAATCATCGAAGCGACCTATGCAGAGCCTTCTGTAGAGGAAGCCATTCTGGAGAACGTTGCGCCGGGCTTACCAGAGGTCTTTCGCCAAAAAATGGTGAAGGTGGCTGGTGACATTCGTCGTCTTTTTATTGGGGGCGCGGATGGCGGTGCAGAGCTTAGTATCACCATGTCCACTCGGACCTTGGTGCGCTGGGCAAAGTTAACACTTGCTTTTAAAGGCGCTCCTAACGCAGTGGAGTATGCACTGGTTCGGTCTTTGACGGCTCGTGCTGAGTTGGAGCAACGTGAAGCCATTCACCGTATTGCCGCTGATGTCTTCGGTGACCACTGGGAGGATTGATGATGGAAAAGTGCTTTGCTCTTTACCGTTACAGTCATTCTGATGGGACAGCCAAAGAATGGGCCATTTACGTTGGATCAGATAACCAGGAGATTGAAGTTCGGTTTGGAAAAGCTGGTCAATTGTCGCAGCAGCGATTGATTGACTCGACTGATCCTAACGCAGAAGCAGACCGAAGAATCAATGAGAAAATCAACAAGGGTTATAGATTTGTTGGACAAGTCGGCATTGATCATCAAGGGCGGCCATTTGAACTCTCAAATGCGCTTGATAGCGTCGCGTGCGCCAATAACGTCAGTTGGGAGTTTCGTACTCGCAAGGACGTCAATGGCCAAATCTCGCTGGCGCAAAAAGCGTTGTTCGATATGGCAAAGCTGCTTGAAGCCTATGGCTTGGCTGTTATTGATGATAACCAGGTCAGGATTGGAGAATGGTCATTAGGGTTTTGCAAAAGCGGATTACCTAGTACCAATCAAATCAGCATGGTGTCAGGTGAAGGCATTGTTAACACGGATGATGGCCCGTGGCCATTGTTGCTGTTACTGGCCTTTAAGCGTCAATTACCAGCATTGTGTTCGCTCACAGTAGCGAGTCCTGAAGGGATAGAAGTATCCGACCAACTGAAGTTGGAAAAAGATGTATTGCGGTTGCTAGGCAGTGATTTAGAGCGGGTTCGCCCGATAGCTGAAGCACTGGACTTAATGCCTGTGAAAATCGATCTCAACCAATCGTCGCCTGATTCGCAAAATTACTATTTCTGATAGTGGTATTGCCATTAGCGCGTCAACTACTATCACCCAAACGGGGGCCATTGCTCCTGCTGGGAGTGGTGCGTCCCCATATCGCATGAGGATGCACTATGAGTATTCAAACCCTCGACAAACTTTTGATTTGTCACATCGACTGTTCCATCTGGAGCGGTAGAAAAAAACTAAGACCTGAAGATTTCAGATTAGCCAATGGCAGCCAACTTCCACCGAAGGATGTTGCCAGCTTAGGGAGTAAAAAAATTTGCGACCCAGAGGCATTGGCGAACTTTGAAAGGCTTAAGAAAGAAGCGCAGCGCTTGTGTGAGCAAGTCGGTGTGCGGTTTTTAGGTGGCTATGCCGTCCCTGAAGACCGAATTGATCAGATTGTTCCAGAGCTTGACCGGATCGGTCAGGAGTTTGCGCAGTGCAAGCAGTTGTTCTTGGACAACTATGATCAGGTGACGTTTGACTGGGTTGCAAAACACCCGGAATTTGCAGATGCAATCCGGCGTGCATTATCACCCATCGAAGACGTGGAACAACGGCTTCAGTTCGATTATGCCATCTATCGAATGCAACCGGCTGAACAAGCTGGAGGCTTAGATGACAAGGTCAATGGTATGGGACACACCCTCTTTAGGGAGGTGGCTCGTGATGCCAACGAACTGTTTGAGCGTTCCGTTGCAGGTAAGAATCAAATCAGTCAGCGAGCCCTTAATCCTCTCAAACGGTTAAGAGACAAGTTGGATGGTTTGTCCTTCCTGGATCACCGAGTTCAGCCGATGGTTGAAGCGATGGACAATTTATTTGTTCGTCTGCCTAAGACCGGCCCTGTAACAGACAATCTCTATCACGAACTGATGGCGACCATTTTAATTTTGTCTGATCCAGACAAGATGAGAATGCACGGTGAAGGTCAATTGGATATCAGACAACTGATGCCCAAACCTGAACCTAAACCCGCACAGCCAGTACCTGCTCAGGCAGATAACTTGCGTGCAATACCCCAACCAACCGTCAGACCAAACCTTGGTTCGACTGTACCAAACTCATTTTATTTCTAACGTCCTTGGGGGCATGTTGCCCTGAAGGGCGCATGTCCTCTGAACTATGTAAGAGGAAATTATGCAATCAACTATCCATAACCCCAGCCAACTGAACCAGTTTGAAGCACATTTTCGTGGTGTGACTGATGCGGTTGAAAGTGAATCGATACCAGAAGTGGCGTGTTGTCGAACGTTAGTACAACGGTCGTACTCAACACATAGTGTCGTGATCCCCAAGAACCCTGTGCTGATCGCAGATGCGGACGCACAAGGAGCTTGGGTAACGGCCATGGTATTTGTTCCAAACATGGCATTGCAGCAAACCGCTCATGAGCGGGCCTGGCTGCAATATCAACACGAGGTGTCTACTCAGTTACAAGACCAGTACGGTCTGACATTGGATGACATCCTGAGTTTAGACCAGCTTAAAACGTCATTTGAGCAGCACGAGAGTCCAGCTCAATTGGTGGCTTGGCTAGGTCAAAAATACGACCTGGATAAGCTAGAAGCACTGGTTTAAACACTCACATTCCCAGCGGGGAAACGCTCCCGCTGAGGGAGTATTCCCCCTAATGATTAGGAGACTCCCATGAATCATCCATTAAAAAACGCACTGCCAATCGTTGCCGCCGCTTATGGCGAAAAGTTTGGTGTGAAGGTGCTTATTCAAGGACAAGATGCGTTTACCGATGGTGAGCGGATTGTGATCCCAACAGCAAACCCAGACGACCCACACTATCAACAGATAGCTTGGGGTTATCTGGCTCATGAAGCGGCGCATATTCGCCATACTAATTTTGACATGGTGCAGAAGGCGTCGTCCAAACCGATCCGTAAGGCACTTCTCAATATCATTGAGGACGTTCGCATTGAAAACGAATTGGCAAAGGATTATCCCGGAACCCGGCGCAGTATTTCGCAAGTGATTGAGTACATGGTGGACACACAGCAAATGTGTGTACCTGAACAGCTTGAGCCTGCATCTAACTTGCAAGCATGGTTGTTGTTCCGCTTGAGATGCCATTTTCTGGGCCAGAAAGCGCTGACGCCTTTGTATCAAGCAGTAGATGAAAGAGTGAGACAACTCTTTCCTGCCGCAGCGATGAGCCGATTAAGCGCCATGCTGACAGCAGTGCCTAGCCTGGCATCTACAGGTGAAGTGCTAAAACTTGTCGATGCCATCGTTGCCATGTTGGAAGAGGAATCTCGTCCACCACAGGATGAGTCGGATGCTAATAGCGGTAATGACATTGGACAAGATTCGAGTAATGACAGCAATAACAGTAGTGGTAGTCAAACCCCAGAAACAGACTCGTCTGCAACGGGGGATTTTGCTGAAACGGGTGATTCAGATAACTCTGATCAAGCTGACAATTTGCGACAAGCCTTAGAGGCCAGTGCCGCTCAGTTTGAACCCGATACCTTTGCACAAGTGGCAGAAGTGTTGTCGGAACAAGCTGAAGGACATCAGGGCGTCACTCCACTCAGTTTGCCCCAAGCAGAGCAAGCTATGTTGGGTGATGAGGCCATCTTGACCTTATCGGCGTCTGAGTCGGCTCAAATTCGAGCCCGACTTAGAGGTATGGTTCAGTCCAGTCAGGACAATCGGAATAATGCCAAACAGCACGGTCTTCGAGTTGCAACCCATCGTCTTGCCGCTTCCCAAGCAGGTGAGTCGAGATTGTTTATTCAAAGGCTGCCGCGCATTGCGCCCAATGCTGCTGTGCACTTGCTTGTCGATATATCGGGCTCAATGGGTAAACCTATTGGCGAAGGTAATCGCAAGTACTTTCATGTTGCCAATGAAGCCGCTTTGGCTTTGGCCATGGCATTGGAAGGTATACCGGGTGTTGTACCTGCGGTCAGTTATTTTCCTGGTATTCATCAGGAAGTTTCTATCGCGTTATTGCCCAAGCAATCGGTTCGACATCGGGCCGCCTGTTTTGACCAAAAACCAAGAGGTTGTACGCCTATGGCACAAGCTATGTGGTTTGCGGCAAACAGTTTGTTAGCACAAAAACAGAAGCGAAAGCTAATGATAGTGCTAACCGATGGTGACCCAGATGACTGGGCTGCTACGCATGACATTGTTGACCGTTGCAGACGAAGTGGCTTTGAGCTGCTGGGGATCGGGATTCAAACACGCAGTGTTGAGAAATTCTTTCCTCAAAGCATCGTGATTAACGACGTCAAAGATCTGAAGCGTGAGTTATTCGAAGTAACACAACAACTGTTAGTTCAGTGACCACATCAATTTTACCACCCTGCGGGGACGATTCCGTCCCCGTCAGGGCATGGGTTCGTCTCCGTTTTTTTGGAGACTCCTATGAAAAACAAAAAGTTCTTAGCTGGCGAAGAAGCCGGTACTTACATCGTTCCTGACCAAGTGACTGAAGCGGATATCTTAGATATGGCGCTTAAACTTGCCCGTGGTCGATTGACTAAAGGTCGCAAAATTGAACAGCCATCATCGGCGTTCTCATACCTGCAAACACTGATGCACGAGTATGAGCACGAGGTTTTTGGTGTGCTGTTTCTTGATACAAAGCATCGCGTCATTCGATTTGAAGAGCTGTTCAAAGGCACTTTAGATGCGGCGAGCGTGTATCCAAGGGAAGTAATAAAGCGTGCGCTAGAGCTTAATGCGGCAGCAGTGATACTGGTTCATAACCATCCATCGGGTGATCCTGAGCCCAGTGAAGCTGATAAACGCATAACTCATCGACTCCGTGACGCCTTGTCACTTCTTGATATTCGAACGCTTGACCATGTCGTGGTCGCATCCGAGGGCTGCGTTTCGCTTGCCGAACGCGGTTATCTTTAATGAATGGGAGTATTGCCCATTCTCCTTCATCACAAAAGCAGTCACTTCAACACACATCATCACAGCTCGAATTTCTATTTGAGTTTGATGATGCCCCAGTCACTTGGTCTGACACGGAAATCTGGCAGTTACGCGAAGGCATTCTATTGGATGCAATCCGTGTATTGCTGGACGGTCGTGTCAGTACTCGATTGCGCAAGGATGTGTTGTCGTGGATTCAAAATGACGAAATAGCGCCATTTTGCTTTCGTGTTTGCGCAATGGCTGCGGTTGTCGATCCTGATGTGCTTCGTGATTCCATCATGTGGCTATTAAGACGACACGGTATCCAGCTTGACTAACGATCCTGTATTAACCGAACGGCTAATGCGGGACCCAAGCTGACTTTTACCACTAGTGGTAGGAGTCGGCATTTTACTTAAGGAGGTTATATGGCGTTACCTTTACAAATTGACACAGTAAGGCCATATCTCAATGGCCAATGGCTTCAAGTCTTGGCGGCATTGGTGCCAGAACTTGATGCAGCTATTGCTCGAAAAGGCCGTCATGTGGCTTGCCCTGTTCATGGCGGTCGTGATGGCTTTAGGCTGTTCAAAGATGCTGAATATACCGGTGGTGGCGTTTGTAATACCTGCGGTATCTTTCATGATGGCTTTGAACTGTTGTCTTGGATTAATGGATGGAACTTTGCTCAGTCTATTGAAGCAATCGGCCAAGTTCTAGGTATTCAACCCGGACAAGTACCAACTCGGGCAGTACCGAGTAACACTGTTGACTGGAAGACTAAAAAGCAGGACGAGGACAAAGCGATTATCCATCGCTTGAATCAAACCTGGGGAGAAACGTTATCTCTTGCAGATACTCGTGCGCAACCAGTTTGGAACTACTTGCGTCGTCGTGGCATTGTTACCCGGCTTCGTCCTGAATGGGATTCGGTGCTGAGGTTTCATCCAAACTTGCCTTACCATGATGAAGATGGCCTGTTTATCGATAGTTACCCATCTCTGCTAGGTAAAATCGTTACTCGACAAGGGCGTTCGGCCACGTTTCATCGGATCTACCTAAGTGAAGATGGATTCAAAGCGCCGGTTGAAAAGCCTAAAAAGATGATGCCGATACCAAGTGACAGAACAATCACAGGTGGTGCCATTCCTATAGGTGAGCCTGGTGAGGTATTAGGTGTTTCTGAAGGCATCGAAACAGCTTTAGCGGTTACCAGAGCTACGGGACAGACATGTTGGTCGGTTGTGAATGCAACGCTACTGGCTAGGTTTGAACCACCAAGTAATGTGAAAATGCTGTACATCTGGGCAGACCACGATCTCTCTGAGACTGGCCTGAATGCAGCGAATGAACTCAAGAAAAAAGCCTGGCAGAAAGGCATTCTGACACAAGTCCTGATCCCTCCGATACCAACGTCACTCGGCGTGAAAAGTTGGGATTGGAATGATGTACTGAATGTTTACGGTGCCATGGGCTTTCCGAAAGTTCATATCTGATCCAAGGGGCTTCGGCCCCTTTTTTTGCGCCTTGCATATTTGAAAAAACATGGAGAATGAAAAATAGATAACCAATAGGAGAAACAAACATGATGGTATTAACCCTGTTAACAAAGCAGATTGATGGTGAGTTTACGGTTTACTGGAAGACCGGCCTTCGAAGAGGTGGCGAGCTAAAGGTCAATTTAGGTGAGCAATACGACAAGCTACCTGAGCAGCAAAAGCCAATTGCAGCTGAGCTTTATGCTATTCATCACCTACTGTCAATGAAAGAGGTGATGGGGAGTAACCGAAGCGGTAATGGGCTTCAAATCCGGGTCAGTAAAGGAGCCATCAAAAAGTTACAGAAACAACGCTCAACTCAGCATTCACTTTACAGCCTGACTAGGTTCTTGCTCACCCGTTACCAGGAAGCACAGATCTCGGTAGAGAAACGGGAAGATTGGCTCTCATATTCCTTTGAAGAATACAGCGTCGATAATGCTACAGTGAGAGAAATCGATGAGGTAATCAACGTTCCGAACATTGGACCTGTCGTGGTGACTCGTCATGCACTGGAACGGTTTGTGGAAAGGCTTTCAGACGGTGTACCTAAGCATCCTTGGAAGGCTTTGTGCACAAAGCTGTTATGTTCTGCGCTAACTAAAGCCGAGTTACCAGAAAGCGTCGCTACTAAAAAAGCAAAAAAATATGCACAAGAGGCCGAATTCTGGCAGCACGTGGAGAGCAAGATGTACTTTGTTATGATTACGGGTGACTCAATGAAGACATTGGTTACGGTTTTTGCAGTAAAGTAAGCTAATGTAGTATTCGCACTTTATGAATATTACTTATGTGCCAAAAGCGGAGATTGCACCAGATCATCAGCAAAGACTGCTTTGCAGCTTAAAGCGGTCAATACTTAAGCAAAATATCACGCTTGTTCGACGACGTTTATTTGCACAGTCATCGTCATTAACGCCCTACCTGTATCATCTTTCAATGCTGAGCCTGTAATGGTTTGCTAGGCATTATTAATGAAAAAATCAAATCTGATTATTTTTTCTGCGACTCAGTCGATAACCCGATGTCACTACAAAACAACGAGACTGGATAGCATACGCTAAATTAAACGCTACTGACTATTTATTCCCATCACGAAAGCATACTGTGCCGAACCTTGGCACACGTGCTTATGACCGGCTTGTGCATAAATGGGTCAGCTCGATTGGTCTAGATAGTAGCCTCTATGGCACCCACTCTATGCGTAGAACAAAAGTATCTATTTTGTACAAACGCGACAAAAAAATGCGTGCTATTCAGTTATTGCTGGGCCATAATAAAATTGAGAGTACGGTGCGCTATTTGGGGATTGATGTGCAAGATGCGTTGGCGTCTGCAGAGAATCTTGAGCTTTAACTATCTATTTTTAAGTAACTCGCCATAATACAATTTAGGTTAGTTTTTCAATACTTTGCGATAAGGAACATTCATGCGTAAAAACCTTCCTGTTACTGATAGAGAAATAACGTTCGGAAGCAATACTAAGTTAATTTCAGTAACGGATACTCAAGGGACTATTCTTGAGTGCAATGATGCCTTTGTTGAAGTCAGTGGTTTTGAAAAACATGAGCTAATAGGGCAGCCTCACAATATGGTGAGGCACCCTGATATGCCTCCAGAAGCCTATAAAAAAATGTGGCACTACCTTAAGGCCGGAAAACCTTGGATGGGCTTGGTGAAAAATCGTTGTAAAAATGGCGATTTTTACTGGGTAAACGCTTATGTTACGCCAGTAACACAGAACGGTAAGGTGATCGGTTATGAGTCTGTGCGCTCTTGTCCATCAAGACAAGACGTTGAACGAGCAGCTAAGCTGTATCGTGATATCAATGCCGGCAAAACGAAACGCGCCGCTTTACCCATATCACTTGAAAATGCTTTTTTAATCTTATCTATCGCCATTTGTGCTGGTTTATTTGGCTTCGGTTTCAAAGCGCTTTCAGAGTTAGCTTTGCTTGTCTCTGCCATCATCTTTGCCTTTTGGGTCTCATTAAATAGAAAGAAAACCCTGAATGCATTAAACGAGATGCTCAATCTTGCATTTTCAGATGAACTTGCAGTACAAAGTTACACTGATGAAACAGGTGATTTAGGTAAGCTAAAAGTGGCTATTCTGAGTCAGTTAGCGCATTTAGGCACGGTGATTACCCGCATAGAAAGTGCAGCGCTTGTCGTTGCCAAAGAGTCTGAAAAAGGCGCGGAGCTCACAGCAAAAACGCGAAAAGATATAGAGAGTCAGCAGTCTGAAACGATGCAAGTTGCCACCGCGATGAACGAAATGTCGACGACTATTGCTGAAGTATCTAAGCATGTCAGTGATACCGCTACGCAGGCTGATACTGCTAACCATCTTGCAGTAAAAGGCACTAAGGTGGCGAATGTTACCCGCGACTCTATTCAAAAGCTAAAACTAACGGTAGAGCAAATTGGTAGTTCTGTGCGCGGTGTGTCAGAACAAACCTCACGTATCGCCAGTGCCGCGCAAATAATCGAACAGATTGCAGATCAAACCAACTTACTTGCCCTTAACGCTGCTATTGAGGCCGCTCGTGCAGGTGAGCAAGGTCGAGGTTTTGCCGTGGTTGCCGATGAGGTAAGAAGTCTTGCCCAGAGAACTCAAGAATCGACTAAAGAGATTTACGGTATCGTCACCGAATTAACGCAACGCGCAGGTGATGCTGTGAACGTCGCTGATGCTGGCGCGACTGATGCCGAAGAGGGACTCTCTAATGTTATTGAAAGCGGCAAAATGTTAAGCGGTATTTCAGAATCCATAGGTCAAATCGCCTCTATGTCGACCCAAATGGCTGCAGCAGTTGAAGAGCAAGCTCATGTTGCTGAGGACATTAACCGGCAAATAGTAAATATTTCAACGCTTGCCGATTTAAGTAATGACAGCTCGATGCAGCTTTCAGAGACGATTATTTATTTGAACAAGATTGCTGATGAGCTTCATGAACTGGTAGTACGGTTTAAGCGGTAATCTTTCAAGTGAAAGCCTAAAACATTTAAGATTGTATTCTTGCAGTACAATTGATAATAATCGATTAAGCAGCAAATTATTGGAGTAACGTTTTGAATGCACCTGAATTCCCTGTTGATGAAGCTGCTCGTTTACTTGCATTACAGCGAACTAATTTGCTGGATACGCCAGCAGAGAAGCGCTTTGACCGCATTACAAGATTAGCAGCGTCTGTATTTAAAGTGCCAATATGCCTTATCTCTTTGGTGGATAGTGACCGGCAATGGTTTAAATCTAAAGTGGGTCTTGACGCTTGTGAAACAGGCCGTGATATCTCATTTTGTGGCCATGCGATATTGCATGAGGATATTTTAATTGTTTCAGATGCAACAAAAGATGAGCGCTTTTCGTCAAATCCTTTAGTAACCCACGCGCCGCATATTCGTTTTTATGCGGGTGCACCGCTGCGAGAGACAAGTGGGCAACCCATCGGCACTCTATGTCTCATTGACTCCGTGGCCAGAGACTTTTCAGCAAAAGAGCAGCAAGAACTGCGCGAATTTGCAGACATGGTTGAGTATGAAATTGCCAAAGAAGATCACGCTCGACTTCAAGAGCAGTTTTTAAAAGGCATGGCAAGAAAAACCTCAATACTGGCAACACTGCCTGATATGGTATTTGTTATTGATCGAAACTGTCGTTTTTTGGTTTGCAAAGAGCACCCTGACTTACTTAAACTGCAACAAGACATTTTGGGTCATACTGTCCTTGAGGTACTGCCCAATGAGTTAGGTCATGAACTTGTAGCTTGCCTAAGGCAAGCCTTTTCTACTGATGATGTGATTCATCATAACTACACTTTTGAAACGTCAAATCAATCGTTCGAAGCCCGATACAAAAAAATTGATGATAATGAGGTATTGGTGGTCATACGCAATACCACGGCACAAGTTGAAGCGCAGTCAGAAATAAGACGCCTTTCTGAAGTTGCAAGGCAGACAACCAATGGTGTGGTAATAACTGATGTCAAAGGTCGAGTTATATGGATTAATGAAGCCTTCTCCTTTCTTACAGGATATGGCATTGAAGAAATGCAGGGTAAAAAGCCTGGGGAGTTATTACAAGGGCCCGACACTGATCCGGCCACTGTTGCAATAATGAGAGATGCGCTTGCTCAACAGAACGGCTTTAATGTTGATGTTGTAAATTATTCAAAAGCGCAAAATTCCTACTGGGTGAGAATAGCTTGTAACCCGCTGTTTAGTGAAAGTGGTAGTTTGAGCGGCTATATTGCAATTGGAACAGATATTACAAAAGAGAAACAGGATGAAGAGCTCATAAGGAACAGTCAGAATTTACTTAAGGCCGTAATAGACGCTAACAATATAGGCACATGGCATTTTAATATTCAAACAGGCGAGTTGATTATCAATGATAAATGGGCCGCATTACTGGGTTACACACTTTCTGAGTTATTACCTGCAAACAGAAGCACGTGGGAGAGGTTAACGCATCCTGATGACCTGGCTTATTGTGCAACTATTCTTGAAAAGCACGCAGCAGGTCTTATTCCTATATATGAAGCCAATCTTCGTATGAAACACAAAAATGGTGAATGGATATGGATAAATACCAGAGGGCGTGTGTCATCGAGATCAAATGATGGCAAAGCTCTATGGTTATTGGGTACGCATTTTGATATCAATGACCAAATAATTGCAGAAAAAGCGCTTAGTGATAAGTCAAGGCAGATGGAAGCTGTTGTTGAAGGGTTGCTTGATGGCATTATTACTATTGATGGTCGTGGTAAAATTCTGACATTTAACCAAGCCGCACAGGAAATCTTCGGCTATACGGAAGATGAAACGCTTGGCAAAAATATTAGCATGTTGATGGGGTCACCTCATCGAGAGCATCACGATAGCTACTTATCAAATTATATAGAACGTGGTGTCAGTGACATTACTGGGCGTATTCGTGAGCTTGAGGCCTTGCGCAAAGATGGTTCTATGTTTCCAATCGAGCTTGGTGTAGTTGAAGTTCAAATGGCTGGTGAAGTTAACTTTATCGGTGTTGTCAGGGATATCACTGAGCGTAAACAACGTGAAAATGAAATTCACCAGTTAGCATTTTATGACCCATTAACATTGCTACCTAATCGACGTCTGTTGTTGGACAGATTGACGGGAGCTATAAATCATAGCGTTCGTACAAGGAACTTCTCAGCATTATTTTTTCTTGATTTAGATAACTTTAAAAACCTTAATGATAGTGCTGGTCATAATAAAGGTGATTTGCTGTTGTGTCAGGTCGCTGAGCGTCTTGTCAACTCAGTGAGACAAGGTGATACCGTAGCGCGTTTAGGCGGCGATGAGTTTGTTATTATTGCATCAGATTTAAGTCATGAACCAACATTAGCAGCGAACCAGGCTGAGAGACTTGCACAAAAAATCGTGAGTAATTTAACAAGGGAATATAATCTTGACGGTCTAACTTACAATAGTTCGGCAAGCATTGGTGTAACACTTTTTAACAGTGAAAATCTGTCAAAAGAAGATTTGTTAAAGCAAGCTGATATGGCTATGTACAAGGCTAAATACGCTGGTCGAAATGGTGTGCAGTTTTTTGACCCGCAAATGCAAGTTGCAGTAAACTCAAGAGCAGCAATTATTAGCGACTTATACTCTGCAATACAAAGCCAGCAATTTGTACTTTTCTATCAAAAACAGGTCAATCACCTGAAGCAGTGTATTGGTGTTGAGGTATTGTTACGCTGGATACACCCAGAAAAAGGAATAGTGTCACCATTGCAATTTATCCCCTTAGCGGAGGAAACAGGTCTTATTGTGCCCATTGGCGAGTGGGTACTCCTGGAAGCTTGCAGCACACTAGCGCAGTGGTCTTTAGAGCCAGAAAAGCAACATCTTAGCATTGCAGTTAACATAAGCGTAGTTCAATTTAGCAAAGATAATTTTGTTCAGAGTGTTTTCAATGCATTAGACATCTCAGGCGCAAATCCACAGTTGCTGAAACTGGAAATTACTGAAACGCTGCTCGCAAACAATATTCCCGATGTTAAAGCTAAGATGAAAGAGTTGCAGCAGCATGGAGTTACTTTCTCTATCGATGATTTTGGTACAGGTTATTCATCCTTATCTTACTTAAAGCAATTGCCAATAAATCAGTTAAAAATTGACCAAGGATTTGTTCGAGACATTATCAATAGCAGTAATGACAAAGCCATTGCCCAAGCAGTTATAACTTTAGCCGACTCAATGGAGCTGCAAGTCATAGCTGAAGGTGTTGAAACAGAAGCGCAGCGCGCATTATTACAGAGTATGGGGTGTCACACCTATCAAGGCTATTTGTACGGAAAACCATGCCGGATAGAAGAGTTGCATTTTTAACATCTAAACATCTACTTTTAGGAGTAAGCCGATATTCATTCGTGATGCTTTAAAGGAAAAATCTTAATCCAGCTTAAACCACTCAGGTCTGAGTCGCTGATAAAAGTGCGGGGGTAATTTCCATCACGGAAAATGTATTTCGGCCGTGTTGTTTACTTTTATAAAGCTGCTGGTCTGCCAGTTCTAGAATATTGCTATCGTAGTCTTCTGGTTTATTTGCGACGGCAATGCCAATGCTGATACTCAATTTGGTGGTTGGAGTCTGGGGGTTTGCGATATCCAGTTCCAACACATTATGGAGCATCTTTTTTGCCACGGTTACTGCGCCATTGATATCGGTATCGGCTAGCAACACTACAAATTCTTCACCTCCATAGCGGGCGACCATGTCAATCGGTCGCGAAAAGCTATGCTTTAGGGTATTGGCGACTTTACGTAAAGCATCATCTCCCGCTAAATGGCCAAACGTATCGTTATATTTCTTAAAGTAGTCAATATCCACCATCATTACTGCAAGAGGGTTTAAATTACGTCTGTGTTGGGCAAGTTGGATTGATAAAACGTTATCAAAATAGCGACGATTATAAATACCGGTTAATCCATCCAGATATGCTTGAGAGCGCAGTTCATCGGATTGTCTTTTTAGTGTTAGATGCACTTTTACACGGTTGCGTAGGGTATTGGCATTAAAGGGCTTATGAATAAAATCGACGCCACCGGCATCCCAGCATGCATCTTCATCCTTTTGATGATGCAAACCAGTGACGAATATAACCGGAATATCTGCCAGTTGTTTATCGGCTTTTAATTGCCTGCATGTTTCCAATCCATCCTGCTCAGGCATTACTACATCTAACAAAATGAGATCAGGCCGACTGTCGTGGCAAACTTTTATTGCCTGTTTGCCGCTTGTGGCCATCAGAATATTGTACTCGTTGCCTAAAACCTGAAAGACAATCTGAATATTAATAGGTTGATCATCGACAACTAAAATGGTTGCAGGGAATTGGCTGATAGCCACATTTGGTATAGTGTCAGCTGACATATAAACTACTCTTTGAATTGACTTAACATTTTATCAACTATCACGACTGCTTGCTCAAAAGTCAAGTTGACTAGAGCCTCTTCAAGCTCTTTATTTAGTTCAGGTGTTTGAGCCTGCAGTGACGGCGCTAATTGCTGATAAAGTGGCAACGCTGCCATATTAGCATGATTGAGATGTTGCTTTAGCGTCATT
>NZ_LYRQ01000045.1:0-37957 GCF_001661605.1 Pseudoalteromonas sp. MQS005
CCCCGAACCCCGAACCCCGAACCCCGAACCCCGAACCCCGAACCCCGAACCCCGAACCCCGAACCCCGAATCCGAAAACCCAAATTAGCTGGTCTGACCATTTGTTTTTCATCTTATTAACCTTTCTTTATCCTCTGCATTCTGTGTATTATTTGAACTTTGTTTAAATTACGTTACGCTGGCCTTAGGGCTTTAAAACTGCTGTAAATTGACAGTAATTACGGTTTTTGATAACGTATGGCAAAATTTGGTATGACCAATTTACCTTTTGGTCAGGTCATTCAGTTAAAAGCCTTCTTTAATGGGCTGCTAGCACTTATACAACGCGGACGTTGATTGATGTCTTTAAAAATTAAAGCGGCAAAATTATCTGATGTTATTTTACAACAACTTGAGAACATGATTCTTGAGGGGTCGTTAGCACCAGGAGAAAAGTTACCACCGGAGCGTGAACTCGCCAAGCAATTTGAAGTGTCGCGTCCGTCGTTGCGTGAAGCCATTCAAAAGCTTGAGGCAAAAGGGCTCGTAACCCGTCGTCAAGGTGGTGGAACGTATGTAAAAAATCAATTGGAGGAGGGGCTGACTGATCCGTTGTTTGATTTGATCAGTAAACACCCCGAATCGCAATTTGATTTATTAGAATTTCGTCATGCGCTAGAGGGAATTGCGGCTTATTACGCAGCACTTCGCGGAACAAGTAACGATTTTGCAAAAGTAAAACAGAGCTTTGATCAGATTGCATTAGCTAAAGATGAATTAAAGCAAAAAGCCAAAGCGATTAATGACTTTCATTTTTGCATCGCTGAGGCGTCTCATAACGTAGTGTTACTGCATTTAGTAAGAGGGATGCAAAGCTTACTTGAGCAGAATGTTTTACAAAATTTAACGGTGTTACTTAAAAAGTCAGATATAAGCAGCCAATTAGCCGAGCATAGACGCTTATTAATGGATGCAGTGATTGACGGTAATCCTGAACAAGCTCGCTTAGCGAGTAATGCGCATTTAGCCTATATTGAAGAAGCATTGCTTGAAGCGGGTAAAGAGCACTCGCGAATTGAACGTAGTTTGAGACGCACCAAACAAAATTAAGCAAGTACATTCACTGTTAACTTGAGTTAACAGTGAAGTATTCAATACATAAAATTAGTATTTTAAACATAAGGAAACCTCCATATGTCTGAAGTCAATAAAATTGACGTAGACGCGCTAGAAACACAAGAGTGGTTACAAGCTCTTGAATCGGTTGTGCGCGAAGAAGGTGTTGAACGAGCTCAGTTTTTACTTGAGCAAGTGTTAGAGCAAGCCCGTTTAGACGGTGTTGATATGCCAACAGGCATTAACACAAACTACGTTAATACGATTCCGGTTGATCAAGAACCTGCCTACCCTGGTGATGTAAATCTTGAGCGCCGTATTCGTTCAATTATTCGCTGGAACGCGATTATGATTGTATTGCGTGCATCGAAAAAAGATCTCGACTTAGGCGGCCATATGGCGTCTTACCAATCGTCTGCTGCATTTTATGAAGTGTGTTTTAATCATTTCTTTAAAGCGCCAAATGATGTTGATGGTGGCGATTTAGTTTATTACCAAGGTCATATTTCTCCGGGTATTTATGCGCGTGCATTTGTTGAAGGGCGTTTAAGTGCTGAACAGCTTGATAATTTCCGTCAGGAAGTAGATGGTAAAGGCCTACCTTCTTACCCTCATCCTAAATTAATGCCTGAGTTTTGGCAGTTCCCAACGGTATCTATGGGCTTAGGTCCAATTTCTTCAATTTACCAAGCGCGTTTCTTAAAGTACTTAGATGGCCGTGGCTTAAAAGACACTAAAAACCAACGTGTATATGCGTTTTTAGGTGATGGTGAAATGGATGAGCCAGAATCACGTGGTGCTATTTCTTTTGCTGCCCGTGAAAAGCTAGATAACCTATGTTACTTGATTAACTGTAACCTACAGCGCTTAGATGGCCCTGTAATGGGTAACGGTAAAATCATTCAAGAGCTAGAAGGCCTATTTAAAGGCGCTGGCTGGAATGTTATTAAACTTGTTTGGGGCAGCGGTTGGGATATTCTGCTTGCTAAAGACACCACAGGTAAATTACTACAGTTAATGAACGAAACTGTTGATGGTGATTACCAAACATATAAAGCAAAAGATGGCGCCTACGTACGTGAACATTTCTTTGGTCGTTACCCAGAAACAGCAGCGCTTGTTGCTGATATGACCGATGAAGAAATTTTCGCCCTTAAGCGCGGTGGTCATGAGCCTTCAAAACTGTTTGCTGCATTTAAAAAAGCAGAAGAGACGAAAGGTCGTCCAACAGTAATCCTTGCTAAAACAGTAAAAGGTTACGGCATGGGTGAAGCAGCAGAAGGTAAAAACATTGCGCACCAAGTTAAGAAAATGGATATGTCGCATGTGGCTCACTTACGCTCACGTTTAGGCTTAGATGATTTAGTATCAGAAGAGCAATTAAAAGAGCTACCATACTTAGAGCTTGAAAAAGATTCTCCAGAGTACAAGTACCTTCATGCGCGTCGTGAGGCCCTACAAGGTTACACGCCAACACGTATTGCCAAGTTCTCTGAAAAGTTACAGTTACCAGAAGTAGATGCGTTCAAGCCATTACTTGAAGAGCAAAAACGTGATATTTCAACCACTATGGGCTTTGTACGTGCACTTAATATCTTATTAAAAGATAAAGGTATTGGTAAAAATATTGTGCCAATTATTGCCGATGAAGCACGTACTTTTGGTATGGAAGGTTTATTCCGTCAAATCGGTATTTACAACCCACATGGCCAAAATTACACCCCTCAAGACCGTGATATTGTTTCTTACTATAAAGAAGCAACCTCAGGGCAGGTATTACAAGAAGGGATTAACGAGCTAGGTGCAATGTCGTCATGGGTTGCTGCTGCAACATCTTACAGTACCAACGACTTACCGATGATCCCATTCTACATTTACTACTCTATGTTTGGTTTCCAACGTGTTGGTGACATGGCATGGATGGCTGGGGATCAACAAGCACGTGGTTTCTTATTAGGTGCTACAGCGGGTCGTACAACGCTAAATGGTGAAGGCTTACAGCATGAAGATGGCCACAGCCACATTCTTGCAAACACAGTACCTAACTGTATTTCTTACGATCCTACTTATGCATTTGAAGTAGCGGTTATCGTGCAAGACGGTATTCGTCGTATGTACGGTGAAGAGCAAGAAAACATTTACTACTATCTAACGCTAATGAACGAAAATTACCATCAGCCAGCAATGCCAGAAGGCGCTGAAGAAGGTATTCGTAAAGGTATCTACAAGCTAGAAAGCTACGAAGGTAAAAAAGCCAACGTACAGCTATTAAGCTCAGGTACTATCATGACTGAAGTGCGTAAAGCTGCGGCAATTTTAAGCGAAGAGTTTGGTATTGCGTCTGATGTTTACTCAGTAACTTCATTCAATGAACTTACCCGTGATGGACAAGATGTTGAACGTTTCAACATGCTTAACCCAGAAAGCGAGCAAAAAACGCCATACATCACTAGCGTATTAAATGATTCAGTAACTGTTGCTGCAACGGATTACATGAAAAACTACGCAGAACAAGCGCGTTCATTTATTCCAAGCAATAACTACAAAGTATTGGGTACAGATGGTTACGGTCGTTCAGACAGCCGTGAAAACCTACGTCGTCACTTTGAAGTTAACGCAAGCTACGTGGTAGTTGCGACATTATCTGAACTTGCTAAACGTGGTGAAGTTGAAAAGTCAGTGGTTGTTGAAGCAATTAAAAAATTCAACATCGACACGAACAAACTAAATCCACTGTACGCATAAGAGGTTTGCAATGAGTATTGAAATTAAAGTACCTGATATCGGTGGCGATGAAGTAGAAGTAACCGAAATACTAGTGAGCGTTGGCGATAAAGTTGAAGTTGACCAATCACTATTAAGTGTTGAAGGTGATAAAGCTGCGATGGAAGTACCTGCTGAACAAGCCGGTACGGTAAAAGAAATTAAAGTAAATGTGGGTGACACTGTTACCACTGGCACTTTAGTGTTCATCTTTGAAGGTGAAGCGCAAGACTCTGCTGCTGACTCTAAAGAAGCTGAAAAAACCGAGGAAGCAGCACCTGCTGCGTCATCGGCTTCATCAACCAAAGAAGTCACTGTGCCAGATATTGGTGATGACGAAGTTGAAGTAACTGAAATTATGGTTGCAGTTGGTGATAGCGTAGAAGAAGAGCAATCTATCTTAAACGTTGAAGGCGACAAAGCGGCAATGGAAGTACCTGCACCCTTTGCCGGTACAGTAAAAGAAATTAAAGTAAATACTGGTGACAAAGTGAAAACGGGTTCATTAGTATTTGTTTTTGAAGTGTCAGGTGGTGATAACCAAAGTGCCCCTACAGCTGATTCAAAAGCACAAGAGAAGCCTGCTGAACAAGCATCGGCATCAAGCACTAAAGAAGTTAGCGTGCCTGATATTGGTGATGACGAAGTTGAAGTAACAGAAGTTATGGTTGCGGTTGGCGATAGCGTAGAAGAAGAGCAATCTATCTTAAACGTTGAAGGCGACAAAGCAGCTATGGAAGTACCGGCGCCGTTTGCAGGTACTGTTAAAGAGATTAAAGTAGCGACTGGCGATAAAGTTAAAACTGGCTCATTGATTTTTGTATTTGAAGTGGCGGGTAGTGCACCAGCTGCAGCACCTGCAGAAAAATCAGCACCAGCGCCTAAAACAGAATCTAAGCCGGCAGCTCAGGCTGAGTCAAAACCAGCAGCATCATCTGCTAAAGCAAGCCCTGAAAGCTTTGAAAACAATAGCGCTTATGCACATGCATCGCCAGTGGTTCGCCGTTTAGCACGTGAGTTTGGTATTAACCTTGCCAACGTTAAAGGCACGGGCCGTAAAAACCGTGTTGTTAAAGAAGACGTGCAAAACTATGTTAAGCAACTGGTTAAGCAAGTTGAGTCTGGTCAAGTACCAGCAGCTAAAGGCAATGCGGGTGGCGGTGAGCTTGGTTTAATTCCATGGCCAAAAGTTGATTTTGCTAAGTTTGGTGAAATAGAAGAGAAAAAACTCTCTCGTATTCAAAAGCTGTCAGGTAAAAACTTACACCGTAACTGGGTACAAATCCCCCATGTTACCCAGTTTGATGAAGCGGATATCACGAGCCTTGAGCAGTTCCGTAAAGAGCAAAACGCGCTTAACGAGAAGAAAAAGCTGGGTGTTAAAATTACGCCACTCGTGTTTGTAATGAAAGCAGCAGCTAAAGCGCTTGCTGAGTTCCCGACATTTAACTCATCGCTTTCAGAGGATGGCGAAAGCTTAATTCTTAAAAAGTACATTAATATTGGTGTAGCGGTTGATACGCCTAATGGCTTAGTTGTACCAGTGTTCAAAGATGTTGATAAAAAAGGCATTATTGAACTCTCTCGTGAACTAATGGAAGTATCTGTTAAAGCACGTGATGGCAAGTTAAGTTCATCAGATATGCAAGGTGGTTGTTTTACTATTTCAAGCCTAGGTGGCATTGGTGGTACGGCATTTACGCCGATTGTGAATGCGCCTGAGGTGGCAATTTTAGGTGTGTCAAAATCTGAAATGAAGCCTAAGTGGAATGGTAAAGAGTTTGAGCCTAAGCTAATGGTTCCACTTTCAATGTCTTACGACCATAGAGTGATTGACGGTGCACTTGCTGCACGCTTTACTGTTACTCTTGCAAGTTACATGAGTGATATACGCCAGTTAGTGATGTGATCACTACAGAGTGAGTAAAATCAAATCCCAGCCAGTTGTTTTTAGCTGGGATTTTTATCATTTGCAATGATACAATATTTGCACAAATGCCCTTTTCTGCCTTGCAGAAACATGGCAGTTAAATTTTGGGGCTGTGTCCCGTTCAAACAATAAAGGTAATAGCATGAGCAACGAATTAAAAACTCAAGTTGTTGTACTAGGCGGTGGTCCTGGTGGTTACTCTGCGGCTTTTCGCGCTGCTGACTTGGGCTTAGAAGTTACATTAGTAGAATCTCGCGAGACATTAGGCGGTGTATGTCTTAATGTTGGTTGTATTCCTTCTAAAGCACTTTTACACGTAGCTAAAGTGATTGATGATGCTGCAGAAATGTCATCTCACGGCGTTACTTTTGGCGCACCAAAAATTGACTTAGATGAAGTTCGTTCTTGGAAAGAGTCTGTTGTTGGCCAGCTTACAGGTGGCTTAGACGGCATGGCTAAAATGCGTAAAGTAAAAGTTGTATCTGGTTACGGTAAATTTACTGGTAGCAACACTTTAGATGTTGAAGGCGCTGACGGTAAAACAACCATTACCTTTGATAACGCAATTATTGCTGCGGGTTCTAAACCTGTAAACTTACCTTTCATCCCTGAGGATGATCGCGTTATTGATTCAACGGGCGCGCTAGAGCTTAAAGATGTTCCTGAAAAGCTACTTGTTTTAGGTGGTGGTATTATCGGTCTTGAAATGGGTACGGTTTACCGTGCACTAGGTTCTGCAATTGATGTTGTAGAATTTGCAGACCAACTTGTTCCTGCTGCTGATAAAGACATCATTAAAATTTACCAAAAGCATGTTAAAGACAAGTTTAATGTAATGCTTTCAACTAAAGTAACTGGCGTTGAAGCAAAAGACGACGGTTTATATGTTACGTTTGAAGGCAAAAATGCACCGGCAGAGCCAGTACGTTACGACAAAGTACTTGTTGCTGTAGGTCGTACACCAAATGGTAACATGTTAGACGCTGATAAAGCGGGTGTGAATGTTGATGAGCGTGGTTTTATTAACGTTGATAAGCAATTACGTACTAACGTAGAACATATTTTTGCGATTGGTGACTTAGTGGGTCAACCTATGCTTGCGCATAAAGCGGTTCATGAAGGCCATGTTGCAGCAGAAGTTATCTCTGGTCAAAAACATTACTTTGATCCTAAGTGTATTCCTTCAATTGCTTATACTGACCCTGAAATTGCATGGGCGGGTGTAACTGAAAAAGAAGCGAAAGAGCAAGGTTTAAGCATTGAAACAGCTGTATTCCCTTGGGCTGCATCGGGTCGTGCTATTGCTTCTTCACGTACTGAAGGTTCTACTAAGCTTATTTTTGATAAAGAAAGCGGCCGTATTATCGGTGGTGCTATGATTGGTATTAACGCAGGCGAAATGCTGGGCGAAATCGGTCTAGGTATTGAAATGGGTGCAGATGGTGAAGACCTAGCGCTAACAATTCATGCTCACCCAACATTGAACGAATCAATCGGCCTTGCTGCTGAAATTTTTGAAGGTTCAATTACTGATTTACCAAACAAAAAAGCAGTTAAAAAGAAGAAGTAATTTCTTTTAGTTAATCGCGATAAAAAACCCAAGCCTCGGCTTGGGTTTTTTGTTTTTATAGCCGTCAGCCGTCAGCCGTCAGCCGTCAGCCGTCAGCCGTCAGCCGTCAGCCTTCAGTAAAGACAAGCTCCCTTGACACTTAAGTTAATATGAGCAAAATTTTGTAGCTGATAGCTGATAGCTGATAGCTGATAGCTGATAGCTGATAGCTGATAGCTGATAGCTGATAGCTGATATCTATTCCCTTTTATTTTAGCTACAATGCGCAGCCATCAATTTATAGGTAATAAACCACAGTGACCCAGAGTTTAAAAAATTCAGTTTTAGCATTACGTGCCCAGCAAATAAGTGAATCTCGACGTGAGTTTAATGCCCGTGGTGGAAAAATGGATCGTTGTGATCAATGCTTAATTGCCAAGCATTACTGTATTTGTGAGGGCGCTGAGTACGCAAGCTGTAGCGCTGCAGTATGCTTACTTATGTATCACAATGAAAGTTTTAAACCGTCTAATACAGGGCGTTTAATTGCTGAAATTATCCCTGATAATCATGCGTTTCGTTGGGATAGAACCTCCCCAGATCCTGCTTTATTAGCATTGTTGAATAATGATAAATATCAGCCTTTTGTGATTTTTCCGGCTGAAGATGTTGAAACTGATAGGGTGGTAAGCCAGGTTGAAACGCATGCAGGTAAACAGCCATTGTTTATATTTTTAGATGGTACATGGCGAGAAGCTAAAAAAATGATTCGTAAGAGTCCTTATTTAGATAACTTACCTGTGCTTTCTATTACCGCAGAAAAACTCTCAGATTACCGATTACGTGTAGCGCCTCATGCTCATCAGTTAGGAACGGCAGAAGTAGCTATTATGGTATTAGCATTGGCTGGTGAAGTTGATGCGAGCACTAAATTAGAGCAGCATTTTATTAAGTTTCGCGACGCTTATTTACTTGGTAAGCGTAACAAAGGCAGGCCCGAATAAAGTGCAGGGTATTAATACGAAAAAGCTGAATTTTACGCTTGAGTATAGCCTAAACATATATAATTTGGCTGACCGCTGACTTTCAGGCAAAAGAAAAGCGCGAACCATCTCTAGTCGCGCTTGCGGAATCTTCTAACTTTGTTGCATCCTGCAATTGAACCTAATCAACTCCAATTTTTACGATCCGTGTTATTACAATATTACTTTCTAGTTCTATGTAATATAGGCTATCCGGGCCTGTCTCCATAAATCCCTAAAACATCCTGTAAGGTAAAATCTATTACCAATCCTTATTGCACATCCGAGTGCATTCCCTTTGTTACCATTCCGTTGTGTTGCCTTTAAGGCCTGTCCTTTTTGTTCCCTATCCTTTATAAACAACTATTCCGCTGTTGTTATCCATTATGCATCATCCTGATGCTATCCCTTGTGCAACAATCCATTGCGATACTCATCCTGAGCCTGTCCTTAAATCCCTGTTATCCTAAAAACCAAACCTTGGTATTCGAGTAGTTAATCCGTTTCCATTTACTCGGTAAGCGTCGTTGCTTATTTATGGGTTAATTATAGAGAGTGATTTGCAGTAAATGTAGGATAAAACCGCTTATGGTTTATGTTCTTACAAATGAAATATATTTAAATAACTTAAAATACAATAGCTTAGTTTGTTTTTAGGGTGTTGTGCAGGGTGTTTTTACTCATTTGCTGTCATAAGCGTAAGAGATATCTTACAGGGGTTTTCTTTTTTGGGCGTATTTATCACTAAGTAATTATATAAAGTGTGCACTTTTTAGTTCATCGCGGTAAAATTAATGATAATAATTATTAGTCAGGTAAGAAAATATGAAAAAAACACTCGCGCTTGTTGTTGGGTTAATTATCTCAGCACCTGCAGTTGCAACCGATGTTGTGAATATTTACTCATTTAGACAACCTTTTTTAATTAAACCTATTTTAGATGATTTTACACAGCAAACAGGTATTAAAACTAATGTTGTGTTTGCTAAAAAAGGCCTAATCGAGCGTGTTAAGCGTGAAGGCAAACACAGTAAAGCAGATTTAGTTTTAACGTCTAACTTTAGTGCGTTAATTCAGTTAGAAGAGCTAAAGCTAACGCAAACTATTGATAGTGAGCAGGTTAATAATAATGTGCCGGCTGCATTTCGTGATGGCGATGGTCAGTGGGTGGCGCTCACTAAGCGAGTGCGAAATGTTTACTCTTCAAAAGAGCGTTTAGGTCCATTACCTGAGCTGAGTTATGAAGATTTAGCTGCACCTGAATATAAAGGTCAAATTTGTACTCGCTCTGGTAAACACCCTTATAACTTAGGGTTAGTGGCTTCTATGATTGCTCATCATGGTGAAGTCCAGACTAAAACATGGCTGGAGGGTGTAAAAGCGAATTTAGCGCGTAAGCCGCAGGGAAATGATCGTGCGCAAGTGAAAGCCGTTAAAGAAGGTTTATGTAATTTAGCTTTAGGTAACAGTTACTACTTAGGTAAAATGTTGCAAGATGAAGCGCAAAAACCGTGGGCAGATGCGGTTAATATTAATTTTCCAAACCAAACTAACCGTGGTTCGCATATTAACGTATCGGGTGCGGTAATTACTAAGTATGCTAAAAACCCTGAAAATGCCTTGAAACTTATAGAGTATATGACCGACAATAAGGCGCAAAATATGTATGCCTCGCTCAATATGGAGTACCCGGTCAAGCCAGGTGTTAAGCTTTCAAGTTTGGTTGCATCATGGGGAAGCTTTAAGGAAGACAGCTTACCGCTTGATGAAATTAGCAAATATCGTCCGTTAGCCCTTAAGCTAATTGATGAGGTGAAGTTCGATCTTTAATGACTTATAAATTTCAGCTGTCGAAGTGGCAGCTTATTGCGTGGTCGACAGGGTTATTACTGTCGACCCCGTTGTTTTTTCTGCTAGTAGAATCTTTACAAGGCGACTCAGAGGTATTTACTCACCTGTGGAATACCGTGCTGTGGGACTATATAAGTAATACCGTATTGCTGGTTTTAGGTGTAGGGTTACTTAGCTGTCTGATTGCGTTGCCACTGGGTTGGCTCACCGCTTATTGCCGTTTTCCTGGCAAACAACAGTTTGAATGGGCACTGATGCTGCCGCTTGCCATGCCTACCTATATTATTGCTTATGTGTACACGGATTTACTCGACTACGCGGGGCCGATACAAATAACACTAAGAGAATGGTTTGGTTGGCAATCACCCAATGATTACTGGTTTTTTGATATACGCACTTTGCCAGGGGCTATCATCATGATTGCGCTGGTACTCTACCCGTATTTATATTTAATTTTTAAAACCGCACTACGTGAACAATCCTTTAAATTAGTTCAAGCAAGCCAATTAATGGGATTAAGTGCATGGAAAAGCTTTTTTAAAGTAAGCCTAGTGCTTTCTCGTGGTGCTATTGTTGCTGCGCTGGCTTTGATCAGCATGGAAACCATGGCTGATTTTGCTACCGTTAGCTACTTTGCAGTCAGTACATTAACCACCGCAGTATACGATACTTGGTTTGGTTATTACTCATTAACTGCGGCAGCAAAAATTTCAGGGGTGATGTTGTTACTGCTATTCTTAGCATTGATCACCGAGCGTTTTAGCCGTCGTAACCAAGCTGTATTTGAGCGTCAATCGAGTGTGAACAGTGAAGCGCTTTATATCCTCAAAGGCAAATCTGCGTGGCTAGCAACGGGGTTTTGTAGCTTTATTTTAATTATTTCGTTTATTATTCCAATGGTTGTATTGCTCAAATACGCGGTTATGTATTTTGATCAAGCGTGGAATAGTGAGTTTTTTAGCTATGCATGGCAAAGTTTAAAAGTGGCGGCTGTAGTCAGTGTGGTGACTATTATACTGAGTGTTTTAGTGGTGTTTTATCAGCGCATTGCTAAACAAACAAATCCATTAATACCCGGGCGTTTGGCAAGTACGGGCTATGCGTTACCCGGCACAGTATTAGCGATAGCGGTATTGTTGCCACTCACCCTATTAGAAAATACTATTAACCGCACTTTAGCTCCTTATGATTTAGATATTGGCTTATTACTTACTGGTAGCTTACTCACTATTATTTTTGCTTATATAGTGCGGTTTTACGCCGTTGCACACGGAGCTATTGAGTCGAGCTTTTCACGCATTAGTCCCTCCCTTGATATGGCAAGCCAGTCAATGGGAAAAAGCCAAGGGCGCACATTATGCTTAGTGCACTTACCTTTATTACGCCGAGGCTTATTAACCGCTGGTTTATTGGTATTTATTGAGTGTATGAAAGAGCTGCCCGCAGCTTTGTTGTTAAGGCCTTTTGATTTTGAAAGCTTAGCAACTCATGTGTTTCAGTATGTAAGCGATGAACAATTAGAGCTGGCCTCTATATCGGCTTTGTTTATTGTGGTGGTGGGGTTTATTCCGTTATATTTTATTAACCGTTCAATGGAGCAGCGTAGCTAAATGAGTAGTTTGATTTTACAAGGCGTGAGCTATGCATATAACGGGACTAAGGTGATAGATAATTTAGATTTAACCTTAGGTAAAGACGAAATAGTGTGTTTACTCGGAGCTAGTGGCTGCGGTAAAACCACCACACTAAAAGCCATTGCAGGATTAATTGAAGCCAAACAAGGGCAAGTATTTATTGATGGTAAGCTAGTCAGTGATGCTAATACGTTTGTTTCACCTGAGCATCGTAATATTGGCATGATGTTTCAAGACTATGCGTTATTTCCGCATTTAACGGTGGCTAATAATATTGCGTTTGGGCTAAGCGGCATGAGCAAAGCAGATAAACACGCACGCGTGGATGAAATGTTAAAGCTTGTGCACCTAGTAGGCTGCGCCGATAGATTCCCTCATCAACTCTCTGGTGGGCAACAGCAGCGAGTAGCGATTGCACGCGCATTAGCATATAAACCTAGCTTACTGTTACTTGACGAGCCATTTTCTAATATTGATACCCAAGTACGATTTGAGTTAATTGCCGACATTAGACGCATTATTAAGGCGCAGCAAGTATCGGCTGTGTTTGTTACTCACTCAAAAGAAGAGGCGTTTGCTTTTTCAGATACGCTTGCGGTTATGCACCAAGGTAAAATTGCGCAGCAAGGTACGCCAGAACAGCTTTTTGCTAAACCACGTTCAAAGGAGGTTGCAGAGTTTCTGGGTCAGGGCATATACTTAAGCGCCACCGCATTAACCGCCACTGAATATCAAACGCAGTTTGGGGTGGTTGAATCAATACAGCCACAGCAGCATGGCGTGGCGGATAAGGGCGTAATTTATGTGCGTCCGCATCAACTTGAACTTGTTAGTAATAACGATACGCAACAGCAATGTGAGCGGGTTAGTATATTAAGTAGTCGCTTTATTGGCTCCGCTTATGTATACACTGTGGTTATTGATGAGCAAGAAATAGAAGTTGCAGCCGAGTATGGCCAGTCATTTGAAATTAATGAACAGGTTATAATAAAAATAAAACCGCACACGGTGAATTTTTTTGAATCGTAATTAATCGCTGTGTTTTGCTCTAAAAAGTAAGGAATAACAATGGCGCAAGCGCAATCAGGGATTTGTGCTGAAGCAAACTTACACGGTTTGCACTTATTTTTTAATGTACTTGATGGTCACGACGAACTACTTCGCGCTAAGCTTAAAAAAGTGAGCGATATTGAAGATGAGTTTAGTGATCAGTTCTCTGAATCTATGCTTTCTTGTATGGTCGCCATTGGCGCGCAATATTGGCCACACATTCTGCCTGATTATATGCCAAGTGAGCTGCGAGGCTTTCCTAATATTACCCATAGCGATTTTGTGATGAGTGCAAGGCCATGCGATTTATTTGTGCAAATCCGCTCAGACAGAGAAGATGTAAACCACCTGTTTGCATTGCAAATATTAAAACTTTTCAACCCTGATGTTGAGCTGGTGGAGCAAATTCGTAATTTTCGTTTTCTAGATGGCCGTGATTTTAATGGTTTTATTTATGCCGGTGATACCCCGCATGGTCGTCAAAAACGGGTTACGGCCCTCGTTAATAAGCCTGATAGCTTTGAAGATCAAGGCAGCTATATTCATGTTCAGCGCTATAAGCATGACTTAACGTTATGGCAGCACATGTCGTTGCAAGAACAAGAACAAATAATGGGGCGTACTCGTCTCGACAATACCCTAATAAGCCCCGCACTTGAAAGCAGCCATGCAACCCGAAGTGAATTAAAAGATGAACAGGGGCAAGCATTATTACTAAATCAAAGTATGCCTTATGGCGACGTGTATGAGCAGGGGATGTTAATGATTACGTGCTCGGCTAAAGGGGATGCGTTCGAGAAAGTACTCAATAGCCGATTAGGGCAGGGGGAGTATTACGACCATTGGCTTGATTTTACTCAAGCAGATATGGGCTCTGCGTTTTTTGCACCCTCAGTGCGATTTCTAAAGCAGCTATAAAACAAGCCAGTAACGGCTACGTATTAGTATAGCCGTAACAGTGATAACCAAACGAGTTTAAACCGTATCAAACAAAATACGCACACGCTCTAATGTAAGGTCTATTTCTGATACTTTCGCTGGCGCAATAAAAATAGTGTCATCGCCGGCAATTGTTCCTAATACGCCATCTGCTTTACCTAATGAGTCAAGTAAACGGGCAATTAGCTGAGCAGCCCCAGGACTGGTGCGAATAATAATCATCATTTCGTTATGCATAATGTCAATAACTAACTGGCGTAACGGGCTTTTAGCTGTTGGTACACCCATTTCGGCAGGTAAACAGTACACCATTTCTTGTTTAGCATTGCGGGTACGTACCGCGCCAAACTTACTTAACATCCGCGACACTTTACTTTGGCTAATATTATCAAAGCCTTGTTCTTTTAATGCGTCAACTATTTCGCCTTGTGAGCCAAAATTCTCTTCTTTTAAAAGTGCTTTAAAGGCTTTTACCAATGCTTCTTGTTTGTCTTGTGGTTGCATAGTGTCTAATTAGTTATGTTGTCGATACTGCAAATTCTACACAAAAATGCATATTTATGCAGCAGTTGTTTAGGTTTTGCTGCGTTTAAACAGCAAAGTTTACAACTATGGTCGAAAATATAGCTAAAATAGGCAGGATAAATTTGTTTTTAGTCGCTAATTTCTTTATCTTATAAACCACAAATATTTCCTTCCTCAAATCACGGAGAATTCCAATGAAAGTTGCTGTATTAGGTGCTGCAGGTGGTATCGGTCAAGCGTTGTCTTTATTATTAAAAACAGGCTTACCAGCTGGTTCAGAATTATCACTATATGATGTTGCGCCAGTAGTTCCTGGTGTTGCTGTTGACCTTTCTCATATCCCAACAGATGTAAAAGTTGAAGGTTTTGGTGCAGATGCACTAGATAAAGCATTAACAGGTTGTGATATTGTTTTAATCCCAGCGGGTATGCCACGTAAGCCAGGTATGGATCGTGCAGATTTATTTAATGTTAACGCTGGTATCATTAAAACATTAGCAGAAGGCATTGTTGCTAATTGTCCTAAAGCGCTTGTAGGTATTATCACTAACCCAGTTAATGGAACTGTACCGATTGTTGCTGAAGTATTCAAAAAAGCAGGTACTTACGATGCTAAGCGTGTATTTGGTATTACAACACTCGATGTTATCCGTTCTGAAGCGTTTATTGCTGAACTTAAAGGCGTAGACGTAGCAAGTGTTAAAGTACCAGTGATTGGTGGCCACTCAGGCACAACCATTCTACCGTTACTTTCTCAAGTTGAAGGTGTTACTTTCACTGATGAAGAAGTAGCTACACTAACTCCTCGTATCCAAAACGCAGGTACTGAAGTAGTTAATGCTAAAGCGGGCGGTGGTTCTGCAACATTATCTATGGGTGCTGCTGCAGCACGTTTTTGTATGTCTTTAGTTAAAGGCTTACAAGGTGAAGACATTGTAGATTATGCATACGTTGCTGTTGAAAATGGCGATGCAGAGTACTTTGCACACCCAGTACGTTTAGGCAAAAATGGCGTAGAAGAAATTCTTTCTTACGGCACTTTAAGCGCATTTGAAGAGCAAGCTAAAAATGACATGCTTGAAACGCTGAAAAAAGATATCAAAGAAGGTGTTGATTTTATGGCGTAATAGCCAAAATTAACCCATAAAAAAGCCTGCATTTGCAGGCTTTTTTATTGCTCGGAATTATCTACACAGTATTACTTAGTGGTCGCGGTCAACCGCTATTCTAGCTAAGCTAATTAGTGCTTGCTTGTAACTCGACTCAGCTAAGCAATCTAAACAGGCAATTGCTTTATTAGCTTCTTGCTCGGCTTTTTCCATTGTGAACTCAAGGGCATTGGTATGTTTAAGTGCAGCCAGTATCTCGTCAAGGTGCTCCATACCATTACAGTGCTCAATAGCGTCTCTTATTAACTGTGTTTGATGCTCACTACCGTGTTGCATTGCATATATAAGAGGTAACGTCGGCTTACCTTCAGCTAAATCGTCGCCAATGTTTTTACCAAGTTGGTCGGCATCAGCGTTGTAATCTAAAACATCATCCACTAACTGAAAAGCAGTACCTAAATGCATGCCATACAAATTAAGTGCCTCTAGTACACTATCGTCTTGCTCAGTAATAATGGCCGCAAGACCCGTCGCTGCTTCAAATAGCTTGGCGGTTTTAGAATAAATAACCTGCATATAACTGGCTTCAGTGGTATCAGGGTCGTTGCAGTTCATTAATTGCAGCACTTCACCTTCAGCAATAATGTTGGTTGCATCAGCCAGTACTTGCATTATTTGCATTTTACCAAGACCCACCATTAGCTGAAACGAGCGGGTGTAAATAAAATCACCCACCAGTACGCTAGCAGCATTACCAAACTCAGCATTTGCTGTAGGTGTGCCACGGCGCAAATTAGATTCATCTACAACATCATCATGTAAAAGCGTTGCGGTATGAATAAATTCAATGATAGTTGCTAGCGTAATGTGATCTTTGCCTTGGTAACCTAGCGCTTTAGCCGCCAAAATAGCCAACATAGGGCGAACACGTTTGCCACCGCTGTTAACAATATACAAACCAAGTTGATTAACTAACGCCACATCTGAGCGCATTTGCGCATGTATTAGTTGATTGACGTCATTCATATCGCTTTCGATTAACGCCTGGATAGCTTTTATATCCATTGATCTCCGAGCCAATTTTAATGTGTGAACGGCGCAGATTGTACAACAAAAAATGCATTAGCTCGATATTTTGTGATGATTCCTTAAAAAAACACCCTTAAGTAGGTTAAATGACCTATTAACCTTGTGAATAATTGATTAAACATCCTGGTTTAATTTTGAATCACCCCTGGCGGTTAATTGAACTACATAGGCTCGCTTTGCTATTGCTAATTTATTTTCTGTAACCGTTAAAAAGCGCTTGGCAAAGGGGGATTTTAATATAAAATAGGGGAAATATTGAATTGCTCTCAATGCAGCTACTTTTTATTCATTTAATTACAAAAAGAGGCTTGCTAGTTTTTACGCATTAGCGTAAACTTCGCGCCCTATTGAAGAATATTTTAGTTGCGTCGATTTGAGGGCGCACAGACGGAGTTAATTATGTACGCGGTTTTCCAAAGTGGTGGTAAACAGCACCGTGTGACTGAAGGTCAAACAATTCGTCTTGAGAAATTAGACGTTGAAACTGGTGCAGCAGTTGAATTTGATTCAGTACTTTTAGTTGCTGATGGTGAGAAGATCGAGATTGGTGTACCGTTCGTAAACGGTGGTAAAGTAACAGCTGAGGTTGTTTCACACGGTCGCGGTGAGAAGATTAAGGTTGTTAAATTTAGACGCCGTAAGCATTCTCGTAAGCAAATGGGCCATCGTCAATGGTTCACAGAAGTTAAAATCACTGGCATTAGCGCTTAATTAGAGGTACTTAGAAATGGCACATAAAAAAGCAGCTGGTAGTACTCGTAACGGTCGCGATTCAGAAAGCAAACGCCTAGGTGTTAAGCGTTTTGGTGGCGAATCAGTTCTAGCGGGTAGCATCATTGTTCGTCAGCGTGGAACTCGTTTCCACCCAGGCGCAAACGTAGGTATCGGTAAAGACCACACTATCTTCGCAAAAGCAGATGGTAAAGTTCAGTTTGAACAAAAAGGTCCTTTAAACCGTAAATACGTAACTATCGTAGCTGAGTAATCAGTAAGGTAGTTAAAAAACCCCGCCTTTGCGGGGTTTTTTGTTTTAAGCATGTTTAAATATATACCCAAGTGTTTTTATGCTCAGTGTGCTCTATAGGCCACTTAGGTATATAATAGAGTTATTAACAAGCCAATCCCTAAAGTGAGTAATCATGAAGTTTGTAGATGAAGTAGAAATTCGCGCAGAAGCTGGTGACGGTGGCAGCGGCATCGTGTCTTTTCGTCGTGAGAAATATGTTCCAGATGGTGGACCTGATGGCGGTGACGGTGGAGACGGTGGTAGTGTTTATCTACAAGCTGATGAAAACTTAAATACCCTTATTGACTATCAATTTGAGCGTTTTCACAGAGCAGAACGCGGTACAAACGGTCAAAGCCGTAATTGTACGGGTAAGAAAGGTGAAGACCTGATCGTTAAAGTGCCTGTTGGTACACGTATTATTGATGTTGATACACAAGAATCATTAGGGGATTTAACCCAAGATGGTCAACGAATTGTGGTTGCAAAAGGCGGTTTCCATGGCTTGGGGAATGCGCGTTTTAAATCAAGTACTAATCGTGCTCCACGTCAAAAAACACTTGGCACACCGGGTGAAGTACGTAACCTTAAGTTAGAGCTAATGCTACTGGCTGATGTCGGCTTACTAGGCTTACCAAATGCAGGTAAATCAACCTTTATCCGCAGTGTGTCAGCTGCAAAACCTAAAGTAGCTGATTATCCATTTACTACGCTGATTCCTAACTTAGGGGTTGTTCGTCCTGAAGCAAACAAATCATTTGTCATCGCTGATATTCCAGGTTTGATTGAAGGCGCGTCAGAGGGTGCGGGATTAGGTATTCGCTTCTTAAAGCATTTAGAGCGTTGTCGTGTGCTTTTACATATTATAGATGTAATGCCAGTTGATGGCTCTAATCCTGTTGATAATGCATTTGCAATCATTAACGAGCTACACCAGTACAGCCCTAAGCTCGCTGAAAAGCCACGCTGGTTAGTATTTAATAAAATTGATTTATTGCCTGAAGATGAAGCCAAAGCCTTATGTGAGCAAATTGCAGAAGAGTTGGGTGAGTCTGAAAATATTTACAGTATTGCTGCAATTAATAAATTAAATACGCAGCCATTAATTCACGACATCATGACGCTACTTGATAACATGCCTAAAGAGAAGTTTGTAGAAGTGGCAGACGAAGAGGTTGAATTTAAATGGGATACCTACCATCAAAAAGCCACTAAAGGCGATGATGATGACTGGGATGATTGGGATGAAGATGATTACGACGTAGAAGTTGTCTACGAGCGTTAATAATTGTTTATATTTAAAAGGAGCTAACGCTCCTTTTTCTTTGATTAATAATAAAGTATTGGGTATTTAGTGTGATAATTTCAATGATTGCAGCAATGGCAAATAACCGTGTCATTGGCTTAGATAATAAAATGCCATGGCATTTACCTGGTGACCTTCAGCACTTTAAAAAAGTAACCTCTGGTAAACCCGTTATTATGGGGCGCAAAACATTTGAATCAATAGGCCGACCGTTACCTGGGCGACGTAATATTATTATTACTCGTAATAAAGACTATCACGCATCAGGAATTGAAACAGTAACCACACCAGAAGCTGCACTTGAGCTTGTTAATGATGTTGCAGAGGTGATGATAATTGGTGGCGGAAACATATACCAGCAGTTTTTAGCGCAGGCGCAGCGCTTGTATTTAACCTTTATAGACTTAGATGTTGAAGGGGATACACAATTTCCTGATTATAAAAGTGTTGCAAACTGGCAAATTGAAGATGAAATGTTGATGACGCCCGATGATAAAAATAAATATAGTTATAAGTTCGTAACTTTGAATAAAGTTTCTTAACATTATTGCGAAAATCTGAGCGTGTTGGTACAATATTAAACAGTCGAGTACGAAAAAAGTATTAATATAGGGTGTCCAATCAATGATTAAATTACCAAAGCTAGTTGTAATTGCTGCTATTGCAGCGGGTTCGTTCGCTTATACTGCGCCTGTAAGCGCTGATGATCAGTTAGCTGTTTCAGTCTGTGAATACATTGCCGCTGATGATAAAAATCGTCTGCGTAGCAAACTAAAAAGTTCACGTGTGAAAGTACGTAATATCTATGATGCAGTTTTCTGTAATGGTAACAACTTATTACGTCACGCTGTTGCAAGTAATGCGGTTGATACGGGTGAGTACATTGTTAAAAACTTATCAAAAAGCTCACTTGAAGATGGCGCAGATATCGCTTGGGCTGAGGCAAATCATGCTGGTTCAGCTTTAATCCCTATTATTAAAGACCGCGCAGGCCTTTAATTAAAAGCTTAATTTAAAAAAACCGCGTTTATACGCGGTTTTTTATTAGTTACCTAAAACATCCTTCCATTGAGTCTTTATCTATCTCTCAATACCTGACTATTACCCTAATTAAGTCTTTTACATAAAAATGTCATAAAAATTCAATACTCTGTATGAATGTCACTTTTGAGATATGTTTATGCGTGTATCATTTTTTACCCGTCTTTTAGCTATTTTATTAACGTTAGCCAGTGTGTTGCTCGCTGCTACCTTGTTATGGGCAAGTCATACATTACTAAAAATTCAACAACAAGATATTGCTTATAGCCAATTAAAAAATACCATAATGGTCGATCTTGCTGGCCTTTTAGAAGACTACTTGGCACGAGGCAATAGCCAATACCTGACGCAATCTTCAGCTTTAATTGAGCAACTTAAAGCGCAGCAGCTAACTGTACTTCCCTCTGAGTTAGAAGTGCGCCTTTCAACACAGCTATTTTCACTAAATAAAGACATTAACGGTAAATACAGAGAACTAGGAAAGCTCTCAGGTAACGAAACTGCGCTTTTAGACAATGCTCTGAGACAAATGGCAGGCTCAGCGTCATCGCTTATAAATTATGTACAAAAAGCATCAACTCAAAGTAGTCATGCTCTAAGCTACAATAAGTTGGCGAGTGATTATTATAGTGAAGTGGTTAATTTATCTTTATCGACCTATCAACTGCTAAATGATTACCAGCCTGAAATTGAAAAAAGCCTGCAACAAAGCGTAAAAAATTTAAACTTACTCGCTGCAAAAATTGCACAGTTGCCTAATTTAGGAGTGATGACTGAGGTTGATGAATTTGCTTTATTTGTAGATGAGGAGCCAGAGGATTTGGCTGCTGATATAAAAGCGGAGTTGGTTAGTTGGCCTAAGCGCTATTTACGTGATTTAAGCAGTACTTTATCGCAAGCAAAGCAGCGTAATTCTGGAACGAATGAGTTACGTGAACAAATTAGCGTGTTATCAAAAACAGTGATTGAGGCAGAGCAAACATTAAAAGCGCAGCAAGATACCGTTAAACAACAAGTATTTTGGGTGTTTGGAATTGCAATAGGTGGTTTAGTAATATTAGCTTTTGGTGTTTATTGGGTGCAACGTAAACAGGTTTTACAGCCTTTGCGGCAACTACGAGATGGGTTTGCATTTTTAATCGAAAGTAATGAGTTAAAAAATATTACAGTGAATAATCCTAAAACAGAGGTTGGTGAAATAGCGCAGTATTTTAACCTGTTAATTGAGCGCCAGCGTCTGGAGGCGCAAGAAAGAGCGAGTATGCTTGGTGTCGTTAGTGACTTCATGGAGCAAATGAGTGAGCATTTAGAAAAAATAGGGTCAAAAAGCGCGACTAGCTACGAACAAGTTGTTAAAAATGAAAGTTTACTAGTAAATATTCAACATATAGGTGAGCAGGTTAATCATATTAACGCTCAAGCTGCTGAAAATGCTCAAAGTACTTATGAGGCAATGCAGCAAAGTGTTGGTTTTGCTAAAAATATGCTTAATGCGAGTTCTGATACACAGCAACGTATTGAACAAGGTATGCACAGTGTGCAAGAGTTACTGAGCGGCGTACAAGGAGTGAGTAATATAATAACGGTTATTCGCACCATAGCTGAACAAACCAATTTATTAGCACTGAACGCTGCAATAGAATCAGCAAGGGCCGGTGAGCAAGGTCGAGGTTTTGCGGTGGTTGCTGATGAAGTAAGGCAATTAGCCATGCAAACCCAAGGTTCGTTAAAAGAGATTAACGATCAGCTCGCGTTATTAAGTGAGAACTCTCAAATGGTCTATTCACAAATTAATGCGTTAACTGAGGATGCCCAATTACAAACCGAAAATGCCCAAGAGCTTCAAGGAAACTCTGAAGGGGTCGCAAATAATGCTCAGCAGGCAAACACAGTTGCAGTTGAAGCAATGGAGCTTGCAAAACAGCAAAGCAATTTCCTTAGTGACTTTACTCAGTCAATGCATAATATGAAAAGCCAAGTAAATGAGTCGAGTGAGTTGGTGTCTGATATTCGCTCGCAGCTAGAGCTGCAAATGGCAACAATTAAAAAGGGATTGGGTTTAGACAGTGATGCAGTTTAATCTCGGTATAAACTCGAAACCGTAAATATTAACCTGTATGCTAAAAGTCTACGTAATTACCCAAAGGATTTAACATGATTGAACAAGGTCAAACAATACCCGCAGTTAGTCTATCTAAGCTAACCGATGACGGTATGCAAACACTGACAAGCAATGAATTATTTGCAGATAAAAAAGTCGTGTTATTTGCAGTGCCAGGCGCTTTTACACCAACGTGTTCGAATGCTCATTTACCTGGATATATTAGCTTGGCTGATAAAATTAAGGCCAAGGGAATTGACGCTATTTATTGTGTATCGGTAAACGATGCATTTGTTATGAAAGCGTGGGGTGAGTCACAAAATGCAGAGCATATAGACATGCTTGCAGACGGCGATGCTAGTTTTACCCGTGCTTTGGGGCTTGAAAAAGATACTGCAGGCTTTGGTGGAATACGCTCAAAACGATACGCGATGGTTGTTGATAATGGTGTTGTTACTGGTCTATTTGTAGAACAAGACAAAGAATTTGTAATAAGCAGTGCTGAAGCTGTTTTAGCAACGCTTTAACACTGACTAATTTAATCAGAGAATAAAAAGCCGATACAGTATATCGGCTTTTTTTATCTAAGGAGAGGATGTTTTACGGCTGGTATTGACCGCTTAGCGTTAAACCAGAAAATGTTTGATACGCATTAACACTTAAGTGCCATGTTCCCGCTTGAGGATTGCTAAAAGTACAGGTTTCGGCGTTCCCATTTTTATATGGACGACAATCATAGCTTGAGCTTGTTGGCTGGCTACCAAATTTTACAAATAAGTCTGCATCACCAGTGCCGCCAGACGTTGTAACAATAAAGTTTGCCATGCCCGCCGGTACATCTAGCGTATAATGTTTCCACTGACCTGCGTTTGCTGTGATATCAGACACTGTACCACCACCTGCTTGAGGTGTACCTGAACCACCACCTGTTGAACCACCCGTAATGTTACCGACTAAACTCACGCCACTGTAGGCTGAATAACCACGCAGCATCACATGGTAAGTACCGGCTGTTGGATTATCAATAGAACATTCTTCACTGTTTCCACCTTTATATGGACGACAATCATAAGTGGTTGAGGTTGGTTTACTGCCTGCACGTACATACAAGTCAGCATCCCCTGTGCCACCACTCATAGTGAAAGTAACATTGGTTGCACCACTTGGTACTGTCATAGTGTAAAAGTCTTGTGCACTTGCCGCACCGCTTAAACCGGTTTTGACTTCTCCATCAACAAGTTCGTTATCACCCGTTGTTGGTGGTGTACCACCAGATGCTGCAGCAACCGCAGCGGCCGCATCAACAATACCTGTACCACAGCTGGTACACGTGGCAGAGAATGGACGAGTGGTTGTTTTTAAAATACTTTCTATTTCATCAGGAGTCGCGTTTGGTTTTGCTTGTTTGATCAGTGCAGCAACCCCCGCAACATGAGGAGCCGCCATTGAGGTGCCTTGCGAAAAGCCATAACTGTCGCTTGATGGTGTTGTTGAACCTGAATTGTAAGTTGATAAAACACCTTCAGAATCATTGGCAAAGCTTTGCGCGCCACCCGGTGCTGCCACATCAATATTACTTCCGTAATTTGAGTAATAAGCGCGGCCACCATTACGGCCAACTGATGCAACATTAACAACACCATTACAGTTACCTGGGTTGTAGTTTGCAGAATTATCGTTATCGTTACCTGCAGCAATAACAACAACTGTGCCGTTGTTACGAGCGGTATTAATGGCATTTTGCGTGGTTGAACTACATGCACCCGCACCACCTAAACTCATGTTAATTACATCAGCAGGATTAGCATTTGCTGATGTACCCGATACATTACCACCTGAGGCCCAAATGATACCGTCAGCAATATCTGAGGTTAAACCGCCACATTTACCCAATACACGCACTGGTACTACTTTGGCGTCATAAGCAACACCAGCAACGCCTTCACCGTTATTCGTTACTGCAGCGACAGTGCCTGCAACGTGAGTACCATGCCAACTAGAGCCTTGTGCACCGTTATTACCACATTCACCAGCTGCAACCGCATCCCCTGGATCGCGAGCATCGTTGTCACGGCCATTGCCATCATTGGCGACTGATAGATTAGAGATCATATCGTAGCCTGGTAAAATATTAGCGTTTAAATCAGCGTGAGGGCGGTAGCCCGTATCAAGCACAGCGACAACCACACCACTGCCTGTTGCCGTATCCCAAGCTGTTGGTAAGTTAAGTCCACCGGCTTGCTCATAGTAATGCCATTGATCATCAAAACGCGGGTCATTAGGAGTTGCAAATGGTTTTAGCATTTGATCGACTTCAATATATTCAACATTACCCGAATTAACCATTTCTTGCATGAACTGCTGAGCTTCTTCGGCGTTGAGTTTTTTATCGGCACGCATTACGTGATGGTTATTGAGTGCCATTGCGCGGACATACTTGGCTTTAACTTTGCCTTTTTTTGAGGTGAAGTTTTTTACAAAGCTTTGCGCTTTTTTATTCATCATTGCTGGTGATACATCAGCGGTTGAGGTACTCATCATATCGTTGTTATTCTTATATTTAATGATGAATTGAGTCTCAAAACCACCTTGATTTTGTAACTTAGCTGAGGTTTCTGCCATTGAAGGTGCGATTGCTTGCGCTGGGTTTGCCATGCTTGAGCTGGCAGCAAAGAGTGTACTTATTGTTAGCGCAACAGCGCATTTTTTGAATGAATTATTAGAAGTCATAATTACCCTTAGTTTTATTATTATTTGTGAAAATCCACAAAGCGGGTACAAAGGTAAATTATCTGTTAACTATTTTGAAATATTAAATACGTATGTATCTATTTCATTTAGTTATAACCGCGTATTTAGTGCGCTTTCAGTTGTTTTGTATTTGTTTTATTGATATTAACGATCCTAATGTATTAGATTTTTTTGGTGTTTTTTATCATTAATTAACTTTTATTGATAAATTAAAAACAATACAAAAGGGGTGTTGACCTTTGCGGGTTAAAACAAGCCTTGTAGGCTAAGTAACAAATCGAGCAAAGCTACCGCGCCCTGTTTACGCTCAAGATAAACACGCTCTGGCTATCTGGTTATTATTGAAACTTTGTTATAATTCACAAAAGTTTTTAAGAGATAACTAAATGACTCACGTTGATGTGATAGTGATTGGTGCCGGAGCCGCTGGTTTAATGTGTGCTGCACAAGCAGGGTATCGCGGTCGAAGCGTCACAGTACTTGATATGGGTAAAAAGCCAGGACGTAAAATTTTAATTAGTGGCGGTGGGCGTTGTAATTTTACCAATGAAAATGCAAGCCCCAGCAACTATTTATGCGCTAACCCCCATTTTGTAAAATCGTGCTTAAGTCGTTATACGCAGCACGACTTTGTAGAGCTTGTAGACCGACATGGTTTGGCATATCACCATAAGACACTCGGGCAATTATTTTGTGACAATAGCGCACAAGACATTGTTGATATTTTACTAACCGAGTGTGAGTGGGCGGGCGTTACTATTAAACTGCGCAGCGAAGTGTTAAATGTCGCTAAAACAGCTACCGGCTATAGTGTGACCACTGAACAAGAAACACTTACTTGTGAGTCGCTTGTGGTTGCATCGGGTGGGTTAACCATGCCTAAACTGGGTGCTACGCCAATCGGCTATAAAATTGCAGAGCAATTTGGCTTAAAGATATTGCCGACTATGGCTGCTCTAGTTCCCTTTACCTTACATCAGCACGATAAAGACCGTTTTGAAGGGCTTTCGGGTATTAGTATTCCTTGTGAAGTTGCAAGCGAAGATGGCACCGTATTTAAAGAGAATATTTTATTTACTCATCGTGGGCTATCTGGGCCTGCTATATTGCAAATAAGCTCGTTTTGGCGAGCAGGTCAGGCGGTAACGATCAATTTACTGCCTGAACTAGATTTAAAGCAACAGCTAGCTGATTGGCGAGAAACACAAGCGCAAAAATCGTTGAAAAATAGCCTCGCGACTATCCTACCTAAACGCTTTGTAGAAATACTCCACGACAGTAACGCCATTCCCGATTGTAATATTAATCAACTAACGCATGGCCAAATAGACGCGCTTGCTGATTATATTCATGCGTGGCAAATTAAACCAAATGGTACCGAGGGTTACAGAACCGCAGAGGTTACTTTAGGCGGCGTAGATACCGACGAGTTGAGCTCAAAGACATTTGAGGCTAAAAAAGCCAAAGGCTTATACTTTATTGGCGAAGTAACCGATGTAACGGGTTGGCTAGGAGGCTATAATTTCCAATACGCGTGGAGCTGTGGATTTGCCGCCGGGCAGTACGCGTAGTCGTTTTTAATCAATTATAAAATTTCGCTGCAAACAGCGTATTAACACGCCACTTCATCTTTGAGGTGGCGTTTATTCCTACTCTGTTTATAACTTAAGTTTTTAACTCGTCTGGGTAAGTTTATACTGCTGCATTTTGCTATTTGGTTTTTCGGGAATAGTCATTTCTATAATTCCAGCCTCAATGGCTGGCTTTAAGTAACGCTCTCTAAAATGTTTACGGTCTTTTAATCCAAGTAAATTTTGTAGCTCTTGTCGGTTTAGTGGCTTTTCGCTTTGGATAAATATATTTATTAAAGCGATGACTTGGGGGGCTTGTAAGTCTAAATTTATAGTCTCTTTAACTTGAGGGGTTTGTTGGGGGTTTTTGGTTTTTGTTATTGATTTTAAATCACTTTCTAATGACTTTAGTGCCGCTAATAATGCTTCCAATATATACTCAATAAACACGGATGAGTCACCGGACTTGGTACTAAGATTAATGCTTTCAAAATAATGTCGGCGAGTTATCGCTATAACATTGTTAATATTTATTAGTGAAAATAGCGAATGCCACTGCGATAATTGCAGGGTTTGCCACGTACACGCTATTTCAGTATTACCCTGTGCAAAAGGTTGAATAAACTGTAATTCATAATGGCATACTGCACTACTGATTAAAGGATGTTGCGCGGTTGTTTTAAACCAAGCAAATAACTCCTCTACCATTTGTGGTACTCGCATTGCTTGTGGAGCCATTTGCAAACCACTTTTTAACGCTAAACTTTGCTGCCTATAACTGCCCGATTTTTCACTCAGATCTTTGATTAAGCTTCGATGCAAGGCTAATAAGCTATCTGGGGTTGATAGGTCAGATGATATTGATTGAATATCAAGGTTATTGATTTGCAGGGAGGCGGTTTTTTGTTGCTTATAGTGCTCAAGCATTGCTGGCGAATATAAGGCACTGATTTTACCTAAAACTTCACTAATATTTACCATACTGTGAGTCATGCTAGCTGAAATAGAGAAGGGGGGAGTGGCGTTGCTCATTTTGGTATAGGGGTTATTCAAATCAGGGGGTTAAGAATACGCGAACTGAGTTTAAAAGTCAGTTTTAATGGGTTTTTAGTCTGGTTTTTTGTGCTGTTATTGGTTCTTTATAATTAGTTTGGTGTGTGTCGATACATTAATTGGCTATCTTACTTAGTTATAAGAGGCTAGCTGAAGCGACTATCGTTAGTTTATTGTCGCTAAAATAAACTGAATTACGACCATTATTTTTAGCTTCGTATAGTGCGCTATCGGCACGTTCTAACACGCTAATAACTGAATCATCAGAACTGATGGTAGCTACCCCTATGCTTATGGTTAGCTGAATGTTGGCAACAGGGTGTGTCGAAATATAGTCTTTTAACGCGTTTGCTTGTGCTAATGCATTGGTCAGTGAGGTGTTTGGCAAAATAATAGTAAACTCTTCTCCCCCCCAACGCGCAATTAATGAATGATTGGGCATGCTACTTTTAATTAGTTTAGCAAACTCAGCTAACACTTTATCACCGACTAAATGACCATAGGCGTCGTTTATTTTCTTAAAGTGATCAATGTCACAAATGAATAAGCAGTTTGTGGTTTTTGTTTCTTTGCTGCTGGTAATGACTTGCGACAATGCATAGTCAAATTTTTGCCTATTATAAAGCCCTGTGAGTTTATCTGTTTCAGCGAGATGTTGAATCTCTATATTACGGGTTGTTAAATGCGCATATGCAGAAAAACGTGTTTTTTCATAAAATCTGAAAATTAAGATATGGGCAATGCTGACCTCAATGATATTAAATAAAGAGCCCAGCCCGATAGTGACGGTTAGCTGTTGTTGCTTATAAGTTAGGTAAGCACAAATACAAAAAGCAATGGCGCTAAAAATGCTTCCCCAATTTCTACCCACTAAAAAAAACGCAAAAGGGGGAATAAGTGTTGCCCAAAATAAAGAGTGAGCAAGGCCACCGACAGAGATAACAAATGTCATTATTAAACTAACAACCATAAATGTAACCGCCCATGCCGCAGCACTTACATTTGCAGTTTTACTAAACCAGCCATAAATAGCTAATGATATAACTAAGCCTAATGCATCAATGGCGGCAATATCGTAACTGTGAAAGTAGAACAGGTTGAGTAGGGTTAAAACTAAAAAGTAGCAGGTTGCCGTTAATAATGAATGAGCAATTAAGCGTGTGCGCCAAAAGTCTTTATGATCTTTTGGATACTGTGGTAGTCCTTTGTACCAAAAATCTAGCATGCTCTACTTCTCTTAGACTGTGTCTTTTTATTGACTGATTATTACTCATAACCCGCTCATATAAAAGTACCGAGTAAATAACTACAAAAAGAAAGGGTTATCTAGCTTGCGCTATTTTTGTATGCAAAATACAGTTCTGCATTGCAGTGATAGCGAGTAGATCTTCAGCTAGAGATATGGCGGGCACATTATTACTTTGGACACTCTCTTTAAAGTGGTGATAGTTACATAGTTAAAAACCCCGATATCACGCAGTGCTATCGGGGGTTTTTAACTTCTAGTGGTTACTCTTCGATAAACGCTTCACCTTCTTTCATCCACTTAGCGGCCGGTTTGCCTTTAAGATAATGATCAAAGTACTGCATCATACGCACTGAAAAATCGACCTGATTAGGAAACTTTTTCAAGTGGTGTGGTTCACCTTCGTATTGTAAAAAGGTTGCATCTTTACCTGCGCGGCGAAGCGCTAAGTAATATTGCACGCCTTCATGCCATGGCACCGCATCATCTTTGTCGCCAAACATAATCAAAATAGGCGTGTTTACTTTATCGGCAAAAAATACCGGTGAGTTTTCAATATAAAGCTCAGGTGCTTCAAATAAATTTTTACCAATACGGCTTTGCCCTGTTTCGTATTGAAATTGGCGTGCAAGTCCAGATTTTAAGCGAATGCCACTGTAAGCACTGGTCATGTTAGACACTGGCGCGCCCGATACCACTGCTTTAAACATATCAGTTTGGGTGATCATAAATGCACTTTGATAACCCGCCCAAGAGTGGCCTTGTAAACCTATTTTATCTGGGTCGGCAATGCCTAAATCAATCAGCTTTTGGGTGGCGTTGATCATGGTTTGAGTTGAGGATTTACCAGGGTGACCTATTTCAAAGCGAATGTCAGGTAAAAAAATGGCGTAGCCATTTGATGTAAACATCGGGAAATTAGGGCGATGATTTAATTCCATTTTTGGAAAGTCATACATGCGCTGGCTCATGTAGCGGTAAAAGTACACCACAACAGGCACTTTATCGCCTTTTTTGTAGCCGGCAGGCTTGATTAATACCCCTTTTAAATCTTCACCATCAAAGCCTTTATAGCTAATGAGTTCAGGTGCTTGTCCCCAAGCAAAGTTGCTTATCTGAGGGTTAAGGTTAGTTACGCGTTGTGGTTGTTTAAAGTTAGAGTCTGTTTGATAAATGTCTGGAAATTGCTGATAGGTTTGCTCAGTAAATAAGTATTTATCGGCATGTTTGGCCTTTTTAATTACATCAAAGCGCTTATTACCTGTAAGTAATTCAGTGACTTCAAGAGTTGCTAAATTAAGTTTTGCCACTTCACTTTGCTTGCTTTGTAAATTAATTGCAGAAAGCAGGAGCGTATCATTGTTGTTAAAGGCTACTTGGTTTTTATCAAGTTTGATCACTCTGTATTGCGTGTTACTTTTTTTACCATTAGTTAAGCGTTTAGCTTGCTTGGTATTGACGTTAAATGACCAAATATCGTATTTGCTGTAAACCAGTATTTCGCTGCTATCGTTAAGCCAGCCTGCAAAACCATAACCAGGCTGCTTGGATGGATAGTCGTGTTTGTCATCGGCAAACGTGGCGTTAATCGCCTTGCTGAGTACGCTCACTTTGTTATTACCTAAGTTTTTAAGCTGTACTTGGTTATTATCAAAGTAAGCAGCAAACTGCCCATTAGGCGCAAGGCTCGGCCTAAATGGATAGTCTTTAATGATAGGAGTTTGTTTACCCGTGTTTATATCAACAGCAAAGTAGTCAGCAAAAAAACCGCCGTACATTACTTTTTCAAGATGCGCTAAATTTGAGTAGCCTAACAATGAATTGGCACGCTCAGTATTAAGCGCCAGCTCAGGCATATTTGGGGTGCTTAACTGAACGACTTGCTGTGAGTTTACATGGTATACCGCAGTGTAATGACGATTTTTATTATTTTCATTCCATTGCTGTTCTTCGCGCGGTTTTATTTGTGCATCATTGTTGTGCCATACATTTAGCCCTTTATGGTCGCGAATTACCTCAAAGTCATACAGTGATGACTCATCTGTGTATTCTTTTTGTTTAACTTTTGCAGCGAGTTTTGGGCGGTTTTCAAAGTATAAACGTGTACCATCTTCGGCCCAAGTTAATGTCGCGGTTTTGCCCATTAACCATTCTGGGTTAGGTGATTGCACAGTGGTTAGCGTGTCGTTTTGCCACAGCGTTAATTCGTACTGACGACGACGCTTATCATCGTTTACATAGTTGCCTAAGGTAAACGCAACGGTTTTTTCGATTGGGTGCCACGCTATTTTGCTAGCAACCACACCAGGCTCATCAATTAATACGGTGCTGGTAAAATTATCGAGTGAAAATAAGGTAATTTGATTATTGCCGCCATCCACATAGCTTTGACTCACCAATAGCTGATCGCTGGTGGCACTAATGCCATAGGTAAAGGCACTTTCAAGAGTATGAGTGCGCTTATCACTTAAGTTGATGATAACCAGCGGATAGCTTTTATCTTTTTTGTCGGCAGTGATAGCGCTGTCGCTGTCGAGCTTTTTATCGTCTTCTTCAGCGTTTTCATTTTTGCGATAGGCCAGCCACTGGCCGTTATTAGCTAGCACGTAATCTTTTACATTATTAAAGCTTTGCTGCTCACCGGTTTGGGTGTTGACTAATACTAGATTGTTTTTTAGATCACTTTTTTTCTTAGTGGTTTCTTTTTCAAGTAGGGTAGGCACTTGAGTGAATGCAACCCAGTTCGCTATTTTGTTAATTGTAGGGCGAGTGCCTCGCTCTACTTCAGCAATAAGCTTGTTATTATTTAGCGAGTAGACTTGCCCTGTGGCATTACCGCGATAAGGGGTTGCACTTAAAGAGAGGATTTGACCATTTTCAGAGAGCTGTGTGCCTTTTGCAGATTTAAAATCAAATACATCTTTAAATTCTAGTGGCTTATTTGCTAAAGCACTGGCGCTCGTTAAGCTGGTAATAAGTGCACAGCCTATAAGAGTGAGTTGTGTTTTCATTATAGATTCTCGTTTTTTAACATTATTTTATTGTAACGAGTTTTAATAACAATTCGAGTAGATACGATAAGTGGTAGCAGGGCAGAGATGAGAGGTTAAAAATAAAAGGTAAAAGGTAAAAGGTAAAAGGTAAAAGGTAAAAGGTAAAAGGTAAAAGGTAAAACTTTCGGGCTACGGGATGCGAGGTGCTAAGTATCCGTAAAAAGTTAGGGAAGCGGAAGTTTAATTGTGGTTTTCAATTTTTTTACTTTCAGCTCTGTGTTCAAATTTATTTTTAAGTCTAATTTATAAAAAGAACACAGAGTTTATGTGGAATAGATTATAAGAAATGGCTAAATAGTTTAATTTAATAACCTTGCTAGCAAAATTAACTAAAACCTTATAACCAAATTTTTTGTAATTCTGGCCATTGTTTTTCAAATTGCTCGCTAGGTCGTGCACTAAAATTACTGCGCACAAATTGGTTCATTTTACCCTCAACGTAGGCAAGCAAAAAGTTAGCTAGCGTCAGTTCATCACTTTGAAAGTTTTTACCTTCACGTAATTTACGCTCTCTAAGAATCTGTTTGAATTGGGTTTCTAGCTTTTCAAACAAGCCTTGTACACGCTCACGAAGTCGCTCTTGTTCACCCTGTAGAGCATCGCCTGTTAATATACGGGTTATGCCTGGGTTTTTTTCAGCAAACGTTAGCAGCAGTAATAGGGTGTTGTATACACGCGCTTTGCTTTCTTTCTCGTTATCTAAAATAAGATTAATACGTGATAGCAGCGTGTCTTCAATAAATTCAATTAACCCTTCAAACATGCGCGCTTTACTAGGAAAGTGGCGGTAAAGAGCGGCTTCAGATACGCCAACTTCTGCGGCAAGTTTGGCTGTTGTAATACGCTGGCCTGGGCTGGTTTCTAACATTTGTGCGAGTGCTTGCAGTATTTGCTCTTTGCGATTACTTTTTTTTGTCGCAGGCATGAACATTCCTTTTTAATAGTTATTTTTTTCAACATAAATGTGCGATAACACAGCTTTGTGCCAAGTGTTACAGCGCGCAATACTCAATGGGGTGTTTTTGCACGTATTACGGCGATACATTAGTAATGCGCAAGCGTTAAGCTATTTTAGCGCAGTAAAATTACACTAAAAGGTCACAAGGCGTCATCATGTTAATGTTTTATTCAGTTTGTTTCCAGCCTTTTTATAATCGTTTGGCGAGCTGCTCGATCACTTTAACCGCTATTTCTATTTTACTGGTTTCAGGTAAATCGAGTTGTTCATTTTGCCAGTAAAGAGTGAGTGCGTTACGCTCTGAATTGAAGCCCAAGTCACTTTGCGATACATCGTTGGCACAAATCATATCGAGGTTTTTATTGGTTAGTTTCCCCTTTGCGTAATTAGCAACGTTCTGCGTTTCTGCGGCGAAGCCGACGGTGTAAGGGCGATTTTGTGTGAGGTTTGCAACCGCGGCGATTACATCTGGGTTTTTAACTAAGCTAAGAGTGAGTTCATCGCCTTGTTTTTTCATTTTTTGCGTGGCGATACTTGCTGCACGATAATCGGCCACTGCAGCGCACCCAATAAAGGCATCTGAGTGAGGCGCATATTTGAGTGACTCATGCAGTAACTGTTCAGCACTTTCTATATTAATTAAATTAACGCCTTGCGGTGCTGAAATAGTTACCGGGCCTGAAATTAAGTTTACGTGTGCGCCAAATGATAACGCAGCTTGCGCCAGTGCATAGCCCATTTTTCCAGAGCTGTGGTTTGATATAAAACGAACAGGATCGAGAGGTTCACGAGTTGGACCTGCAGTAATTGTAATTGTTTTACCTGCTAAGAGTTGTGGTTGCGCAGGTTCAGTGCATAAACTCACTAATTCATGCGGTTCAAGCATTCGCCCAGCACCGACATCACCACAAGCTTGCTCACCCTTACCTGGTCCCCAAACAGCAACGCCACGTGCTTTTAACGTGGCTAAATTAGTTTGCGTTGCAAGGTGAGCATACATTTGCTGATTCATAGCTGGTGCGATGGCAACTTTTGCGGGGGTCGCCAGTAATAAAGTCGTGAGCAAGTCGTCAGCAATCCCTGCGGCCATTTTCGCAATAATATTGCTGGTGGCAGGGGCAACTAAAATTAAATCAGCCCATTTTGCAAATTCAATGTGCCCCATAGCGGCTTCGGCTGAAGGGTCTAGTAATGAGTCAGACACCATTTCACCACTCACAGCTTGCATGGTTAGCGGGGTGATAAAATGTTTTGCTGATTCGGTCATTACTACTTTAACGTCACAACCATGGTCTTTTAAGCGTCTTACGAGTTCAGCACATTTATACGCTGCAATTCCACCGCTAATACCCAGCACTATTTTTTTATTTGTTAAATTAATCATGGTTGTTCATCAATTTTATAAAATATGGTGGCTAAAATAACAAATCTTGAGCGTGACAGCTAAGATAAAATGCGTTTTATCGCGCTAATTTTTGATTTTGCATTACAGTTATACAGTACAGTAATCTTTCAAGGATGAATCATGCAATTAACGTCACTGCCTAATTCGCTCCGCCCGCGAGAAAAACTGCTAGAAAAGGGCGCAAAGGCACTCTCTGATGCTGAACTATTAGCTATATTTTTGCGCACGGGCTTACCCGGCATGAATGCCATAGAGTTGGCGCAGCATCTGATCAACGAAAATAAAACTCTGCATAATTTGTTTAATGCCAGTATGGATGAATTTTGTGCGCAAAAAGGCTTGGGAATGGCTAAATATGTTCAGCTACAAGCAGTACTTGAGCTAAGCCAGCGTTACATGCAAGAGGGCTTTGTGCGCGACGCCGTTTTTAACTCTCCACAAGCCGTTTATGACTATTTAACGCTGCAAATGCGTGGATTGCAGCAAGAGGTATTTATGGTGTTGTATCTTGATAGTCAAAATCGTTTATTAAAAGATGAAATATTATTTTACGGCACAATTAATGCGGCCAGTGTATATCCGCGTGAAGTGGTAAAGGCGGCACTGAAAAATAATGCGGCGGCGGTTATTTTTTCACATAATCACCCCAGTGGTATTGCAGAACCGAGTCAGGCCGATAAGCTCATTACCAATAAGTTGTGCCAAGCACTGCAATTAGTCGACATAAATGTGTTGGATCATATTATTATTGGTGGTGAAAGCAGTGTTTCGTTTGCCGAACGGGGACTGATTTGAGTTTATCGCTTCAGATATGTGCTAAAAATGAGCGGTTTAGTGCGTTTTGGCAAATTAGTTTAATTTAAATGCAGTTTTTACTTTCCCTAAGGGCATTCGATCTTTATAATTAGCCGCTATCAAATTTACACATGAGCTGGTTGGATAAGATCAGTATTTGATCTTTGCCTGTAAAAGCTGTATAAAGAGCGCCCTTCGATTTATCTCTAGGGCACAAATACATGGCCTTAGGGAAAATTAAGCTCGAGCGAAGTTATTGGAGATATATAGACATGTCTAAAGTATGTCAAGTTACAGGTAAGCGTCCAGCGGTTGGTAACCACCGTTCACACGCGAGAAACGCGACTAAACGTCGTTTCCTACCTAACCTACAAACACACCGTTTTTGGGTTGAAAGTGAAAAACGTTTTGTAACATTACGCACTACTACTAAAGGTATGCGTATTATCGATAAAAAAGGCATTGACACGGTTCTTACTGAAATCCGTGCTCGTGGCGAAAAAGTTTAAGGAACTGAATTATGCGCGATAAGATCCGTTTAGTTTCAACTGCTGGTACTGGTTTTTTCTACACTACCGACAAGAACAAGCGTAACATGCCTGAAAAAATGGAAATCAAAAAATTCGATCCTAAGGCTCGTAAACATGTGATTTTCAAAGAAGCTAAAATCAAGTAATTTAGTTTTCTTTCAGAAATGTAAAAACCCAGCTTATGCTGGGTTTTTTGTTTTTAAAATCTGCTCTATCATCCACCGAAACCATATCACCGTAATGATACCCATTGAATTAAATCGCTAATTGGCTTTTGTTAAGCACGAATTATTCCGTAGATAATGGCATCAGTTGTTTATAACTAAAAAACATAAAGAGTATGAGCATTAAATAATTTTACGAGCTAAGTCGTTTGGTGTTGTGGATTTAGAGTGCGGTTATGAGCTGTTTAAGTATGCCTGAAGAGGAAGAAGGAGGCTTTACGCTGACTTAGGTATGAGCTGTAAGTAGCTCTAAGGCTACTTACAGCGCGATATTTATACTTTAAAGTTCTCTACTGATATTCTTAGTTCTTCGGCTAATTTAGCCACTTCTGAACTTGAAATATTCGTTTGTACAGCGCCTTCTGCTGTTTGCTCGGCAATAGCAACAATAGACTCTAAGCGCTCACTGATCTCTTGTGATACTTGTTGTTGCTCTTGTGCTGCTGTTGATATCTCTTCACTGACATTATGGGCTTGTGATACTGCAAGAGTAATTGAATCCAGTGCACTGTTGGCTAAGTCACTTTGCTCAACACACGAAACCGCGCGTTCTTTACCTTTTTCCATAGCTTTAACCGCTTCTTCAGCGCCCGACTGTAGTGACTCAATCATAGATTGAATTTCTTGGGTCGACTCTTGTGTTTTACTTGCAAGTGACCTTACTTCATCAGCTACCACAGCAAAGCCTCTGCCGTACTCTCCGGCACGAGCGGCTTCAATCGCTGCATTAAGTGCGAGTAAGTTAGTTTGCTCGGCAATACCGCGAATAACATCTAAAATACTACCAATTGATGCGCTATCTTTGTGTAGTTTATTGATAACACTTGATGCTTCGTCTACCTCGTAGGCGAGTTGCTCAATGGTTGCTTTATTTTGATTTGAAATACCTTTAACGCGCTCCGCTTCTTTATCGGCATTTTTAATTTCGCTCAGTGCTTGTTGCGCACTATTACTCACTGTTTGTGATGTGCTGCTCATTTCAGTGGTTGCGGTTGCTGCTTGCTCTACTTGCGCTTGCTGATTACTGATTGCTTTGCTTGATTCACCGGTAATTGTTGAGGTTTGCTCAGAAGCGGCTGCAAGTTGTGTTGAACGTGAAATAATACCGGTGATTAAGCTACGTAAACTATCGATTAAGGTATTACAACTTTTCGATAATTCACCAAATTCATCTTTTGCGCTGTCATCTAACCGTTGAGTCATATCACCACTGGCAACAATATCTAGAATACGATTTACTTCCGCTAATGGCTTAGTAATACGGTTAACCGTAATGATGGCTACAAGCACAGCGATAATAGTCGCAATGATCATACCTATCCATGTCCATAAATTAGCTGAGTTTACGTCACTACGTACGCCTTCTTGTAATGTAAATGCAACGCCACTGGCTTGTAATACTAATTCGTCAATTTGGCTGAGCGCTGTTTTAGTCGCTTTTTCAGACTCTGCTAATTCACGCTCGGTTGTGCTTATTGCGTCAATAAGGCGTTTTTTATTCGCTGAAAGGCTATCGTTACCTAAAATATTGCTCTCTAGGGTATCTACATAACCCTTTAAGTCATTAAACAAGCTGCTGTGACTTTGCTCTATCGCCGGCTTTATTAATGAAACGGTACGAACGACTTCTTCAAAGTAATACACTTGCTCGTTTTTGATAATATCGAGCGTGTTAAGCGTTTTTACGGTTAGCATGTCGGTGCTGCTGGTAACCACGGACATAAAGTTATTTTCTAGATTATTAGCTGCTTGATAAGCGCGTGGATGATTATCCTCTAAACCATCAATATCAATAATATCAAGTACCATAGAGTTAGCATCTTCTGCCGCGAGCTCAACGGTTTCTAGTTGCGCTTTGAGCTTTTTGTTAAGCACTAGCTGGGTGTTTTTATCTTTAAGCAGGCTGTTTATGATATTTGAAAAGCTCTGGTAGGTTTTTTCAACTTCAAGGCTGCTTTTGTTTAACTGTGGATCGTCTTTAACAACTTGTTGTAGTTCGCGGTGCAATTTATTAAATATTTGTTTTTGCTCTTCTATTTGCGCTTTTAACGTGGCGAGTTCTTGAGCCGATGTTATATGGAAACTAGCTTGAGCGGCTTTACTCATCAAAATAAATTCAGCTTGTAACTGAGCGCTCTTGTTTAATGCAGGAAGCGATAGCTGATTAACTTTTTGAGTTGAACGATCTATATTTGCTATTTTTATTAAAGAGTTACCGCCAATAATTAAAAGTAATAAAGTGATAAATATAAAACCACCCCAAATACGTTGACTCACTGTTAGATTCATATGGTTTTCCATTCAAAAATACGTCTATTAAAACTTATCGGCGCTTTCAACAATAAGTTAAGTAATTAAAAA
>NZ_LYRQ01000046.1:0-37320 GCF_001661605.1 Pseudoalteromonas sp. MQS005
AATTTTACTGAATTTTTATATGAAAATTATTCAGGGTTTATAATTCTTGCGCTTTAAGTTAATAACTCAAGTCTCATTTCAAAAAGCTTTTACTCGCATAATCCAATCAATCTTTATTATTGTTACTGCAGATAGGGAGGTAGGTAATCTTGTCATTTTTTGCAAAACGCCAAGCAAATTATGTGTGATTGAACTGCGCTTAGAGCGAGAAGCAGACGGTCAGGTAAACTCGTTTTTGGACAAAAATGAGTTATGACGAATGCGTGCTTTGTGCCAAAAGCCGACATCAGGTTCTAGTCTAGAAAAGGCTTAAATCGACCTAAAGCTGACGCTAAAAAATTCGAACTATCAGACTATATTGAGCGAAGAATCATCATACGATTAATCAAACTTGGCCTCAGATAAGCCTGTTTAAATAAAAGTAATATTCAAAACTGGTTTGCACAACTTTAGGAGCCGCTTGTCTTGAATTCTTAATTACGTGGAAACATTTGATTAATATACGAAAAATAGCCGACTTTCACTCCCTTAAGAATATAAAATAGATGTCAATATGGAAAACATGAGGCATCATGTATTTTAATTTTAGGAAAAATGACGTTTTATTTTACCTATACTCTGAAGCCTAGGCGTTACCACATTGTACTAAACAGGTTGTCGACTTAAATATCGGCGCGTGTGAGCAAATCTGTCGTTAAAAATAGATGGGGTTGTGTCTGGGTTCATTTTATAGCCCTTGAGTGGTTTCGTGTTTTATCTAGATAACAAAAATTTTACCATAATAAGGCTAATTTTATTTATATTATTCAGTTAGTTATGCTGTATTGGGCTTCAAGTTGAACTCCGAAACTTGAGTCTCTAATACAAATCCATTTGATACCCATACAGAAATCTAGTGTACCATACCATCATGTTGATAAACTCATCAGCTCCATGATGAAGACGATGATGATGAAGACGATGATGAAGACGAAAATAGCACAACATCGCGTCGCTCGGCCGTGCTTCTCGACAGGCCCCGTGACAGCGGCTTATGAACTCAAGGTGGACGCGGGGGAGGTGCGACGAGATGACGCGCAAGTCGCTCTGGCGGCAAAATTCGATGCCCTGCACGAGTCTCTTGCCTCGCTCCCACCAGTACCCGTGCGCACCGACGATTCGACAGAGAGCAGCTATACAAGCAGCAGTCCACTGTTGCTGGCGCGATCCCTGGCATCCGCCCAGTCCTTTCTTCGAAAGAAGTTCCATTTGTGGACTTTTGGTCCACCACCGCGAGGCATGTACATTCATGGACCGGTCGGGGTCGGCAAGAGCTTTCTAATGGATCTCTTTTACGCGTCGGTTATTGTTCCTGATGATGATTCTTGCTGTAATAATGACAGCCACAAACACGCAAAGATTACCAAACGCCGCGTCCACTTTCATGAATTCATGCTAGACGTCCATCATCGAATCTTTGTTTACAAACAGAAGCACCCCAGAGGTGATGCGATTCCCATCATTGCGCAACAATTGGCACAAGAAGCCCAACTCCTCTGTTTCGATGAATTTCAAGTGACAGACGTTGCCGATGCCATGATTTTGAAAAGACTATTTCTATTATTATTGGATTGGAATGTCGTGGTAGTGGCCACCTCGAATCGCTCCCCCGATGCCTTGTATAAGGGAGGCATTAACCGATCCCTTTTTTTGCCATTCATAGACATGTTAAAACACACGTTCGACATTATTTCCATGGAGGGTTCCACCAAGGATTATCGACTCGAAACTCGAGCTGATGGTCAATCCTATTTTTGGTCAAACAAGGATGTTCATGGCGATAATAATAGTAACAACAACATGCAGGCGCAGTTGGAAGAAATATTTGGTGGCACTGCATCCGGAACTGAGGCCGAGGCCATTCACATACCCTTCGGTCGCACCGTCCAGGTCGCCCGATTGAATGACCGGTGCGCCTGGTTTGACTTTTCCGAGTTATGCTACCAACCACTCGGCGCGGCCGATTATATTTTCCTCTGCGACCGATTTCAGGTCCTCATCATGGACCGGGTGCCGCAATTAGACGCCAATCACCTCGACGAAGCGCGACGATTCGTGACCCTCATTGACGTGTGTTATGAATCTCGCACCCGCTTGGTGCTAGCGGCAAAAGTTCCGCTCGATGAATTATTTGTCGAGTTTGAAGCGCAAGTTGAAAGCAGTGATGGAAATGAAGAGTTGTTTGTCAGTGAGAAGGGGGGAAACTCGAGTTCCTTTGCGACGACCATGATTCGCACCAAAGAGGGTGAACAATTTGAGTGGTCGGCGACGGGTCGAAGTGGCGTGTCACTGGCACAATTATCGGCCGCCAATGATCTCGCCTTTTCCTTTCGACGAGCCGCGTCTCGGTTGGTAGAAATGGGTGGAAAGGAATGGGGACGGCAATGACGAAAGGTCTTTATCTCGCAAACCAATGCACCTATGGCAGAGCAAGGACTTGCGTCAGGCTGTGCCGTTATATTACCCGCTCTGGGATATCGGAAAAAAGGTTGGCAATAACGACTTACGGTAAGGTGCTCTACCAACTAAAAAGTGCCTTACATCAGTTGCAGAGACATCATCCTAATTTGCTAAAACTTAGGCTTATTGCTCCTGAATCGCTATGACCACGAACGTCTGCAATTGGCTCAGGTTGTGTAAAAACTTCAACAACCCAATTAATAACGCAATGCTACGTAAAATGTAAGTTTCCTTAGTTATGAAACTTGGTCAGATTTTAATGTAAGACACATATTTACATCTATTTTTGTTCAAATAATGGGCTGAAAATAGTTTTTACACAGCCTGCGCACGTGGCCGACGGATAGAGGAAGTTGATGTTGAAGGGTTTTAGCAGCAAAATACAGTAATATAATTCTTCGTTCGTATGTCTGCTTTGTCGGAATTGCCGTCCTTAAGATGATTAACTTGTTTGTCTGCTTTTCGCTCAAAGCTGACCTATAGAGTATTTACGTTAACTCGTTTTGGGGCAGAAACGAGTTTGGACTTCCCAGCTTTCACTAGATACCTGTTTATAATCTTAAAGCACAAAACGGAAGTAAACTTCCGTTTTGTAAGCCTATATTGCTATATTTCGGAAGCAAACCCGTCTCTAGGACTTCAAAGGTAGTTATCGGAAATATACTTCTTTTTTTATAGCGTTAACCTAGATAGCTATATGAGTAACCTTTCGGAGTCTTATTTGAGCGAGAACCGGTCATTGAGATTGGCTAAATATCGTCGTTAATTGATTCGTTAAACTGCTCTTTGCGCATATATTCATGAAAATGAGCGCTGCGCGTATATTGATTCGCTTAACTTTACCTAAAAAATTTAGAATACTTAGTGATAGTAATACCTTAGGTTATTTGTTAAAACTATATAAAGTAGATAAGTGAGCGTGGTGTCAGCAGAAATATGCGCGATGAGCGCACTATTAAATTATTAAACCTCTTTCATTTATTGGAGTAGTTATATACATGGATAAAGTTTTTGAACTTACACTTACACAACTAGGTGGAGCATCAGTTTTAATTGCTGGTTTAGCAGGCTGGTTAGGTAAAGTATGGCAAGATAGAATTCACTTACGTGAGAAAGCCGCTGTTGATGTTCGTATCGCAGAACTGAAAGCTGAACATGCACGAATAGCTCAATCATTAGAACACGAATTACAAATTGAAAGGCATGCAGCACATTTAGGGCATGCTAACTTAATCGAAAAAAGAGCTACTATCATAGACGAAAACTACAAATTATTAGTCGCTATGCATGAAGCCATTTTTGATACCATCCGTCCAGATTACTTTGGCAGAGAAAAACCATCAAAAAGTGAGGCATATGAATTAGCCTTGCCTAGGTTTGATGCTTTTATAGAGCACTTTGAAAAGAATAAAATATATTTTTCTAAGGATATAGCAAAAAATATAAGTAGCTTTTATGTAGCAGCCGCGCAAACATTAGATCAGGCAAGGGTCGTTATAAATTCAAATCAAAGTCTTGCCGCCGGTGTTACTGATGAACTGCAGAGCCTTTTTGATAAGGTCAACAGAGAAATGGGCAAGGCACGAAGCGAGGTTGAAAATGACTTTCGTAATATCCTTCGAGTAGGCGAGGTTTAACAAGCAAATTAAGCAGGACTAAAAACAGTTGTTTTTTGCTCCTTCGTCGCTTATTTTAACCAACTATTTTTAGCCTCTTTTATTTGGGCGTTAAATGCACTATCAATTCTGACGTAACCTGAGAGAACTATGAGTATTGAATTTTTACAAACGGATTTTGAAAAGGTCAGTTATTTAGCTAGTTTATTAACTGCTCACGCTACAGGAAAAGATGCTTCTGATTCTGAGTTTGAAAAACTTCGTCACGAGTTATTAAGTAATACTTCATTACAAGGTTTACTGCCATCATGGTTAAAGGTTCATAGAAACTTAGGATCATTTTGGGGTTTTATACAGCCTAAATTTGGTACTTACGCCGATAGGCGTAAATTCCTAGCAGAAGAGTTTTCACCTGCTCTAAATCTTTTAGAGTTTGGTCATACCGTAGAAATGGAAAAAACAGAGGAGTTTCCTGTAACTCATAACACTTTTACTACTCCTACAAACATTCAATCCAAGAAAAAGGTATTCATTGTTCACGGACGTGACAATGAATCAAAGCAAGAGCTGTCTCGTTACATTGAAAGCCTTGGCATAGAAGTCATTATTCTTCATGAACAAGCAAGTAGCGGTATGACTATCATTGAGAAAATTGAGCATTACTCAAATGAAGTTGGTTTTGCGTTTGTTCTTTACACTGCATGTGATCATGGGCGTGGCATTCACGAAACTAAAGTTCATCCAAAGAATAGAGCGAGGCAAAACGTTGTTTTTGAGCATGGCTACTTAATGGCTAAACTAGGTCGCCAAAATGTTTGTGCTTTAGTTAAAGGTGAAATCGAAACACCAAACGATATTAGTGGTGTAGTTTATGTGGCATTAGACCAAGCAGGTGCTTGGAAAATAGAAGTAAATAAAGAGCTTAATGCTTGTGGGTATAATATTTAACTGTAAGCATTGGTACAATATGCACTTAACAAGTGACTAAGGTTATGACTGTCCGCAATTGGCACAAACCGGAAATAACCCACGCACTAATTCTATATTTATACATTAAGGTTTCTTCAGGCTTAATGAAATTCATTTTAACCATTCTACTAATTACCTAAATCTAAACCTACTTAAATTCAAGGTGGGACTTTCGTTAATAAATCTCAATTTAAGTGCCATACTTCGAATGAAATTCAAACAATTCTCAAGCTGCCGCGAATTCTCAATTTAAGTGGCGCTGGCCAAAAAATGCAAAAAAATCAAATTTTATAAAAAACCAATTGATAACTATTTTCGTTTAGATTAATATAAACCCACTAAATGAAATTGAGAGTTGTTTGTATTCATGTATATTTGTCTTTGTCACGGTGTGACCGATAAAAAAATTGAGCAAACCATCGACGATGGTGCTACTACCATGCGCGAGCTAACTAAAGAGCTTAAAGTAGGCAGCCAATGCGGTAAGTGTTGTGGCTGTACTAAAAAGATCCTCAATCGTAAACTGATTCAAATAGCAGATATAACCGATCAAGTGGCCTAATAGTAGTCTATATAATAGTCCCTATCTAAACGAATTGGTTTAACATTTAAAAATTAAACATAAAAAAAGCAGCCTTAGCTGCTTTTTTTATATTTATAACTTTAACTTACAGTTGTGATTGTAAGTAGTTTTCAAGCCCAGTGTTTTTGATCAGCAGTTGCTGTGTTTCGAGCCAATCAATTTGTTCTTCTTGCTCATTTAAAATGTTATCGAGCGCTTCACGGCTAATGTAATCTTTTTTGCTTTCAGCTAGTTTAATGGCAGTACGCAGCTCGTCTACGGTATCAAGCTCAAAGCTCATGTTAGCGGCAATCATTTCTTCGCTGTTTTCGCCTATACGTAAACGTCCTAAATCTTGAAGGTTTGGTAAGCCTTCTAAAAATAAAATACGCTCAATTAAACGATCAGCATTTTTCATTTTTTGTATCGATACTTTGTAATCAGCTTTGTCCAGTTTACTAAAACCAAAATCTTTAAACATACGTGCATGTAAAAAGTATTGGTTAATACCCACAAGCTCATTAGCAAGTACTTTATTTAGCGCTGCAATAACGTCTTTATCGCCTTTCATAATGTAAGTCCTTATTCGCCCATTTGAGCTTGGTGGTAATTTTGAGTGCCAATTTTGTCAATCAGACCCAATTGTTGCTCTAACCAGTAGACGTGATCTTCTTCGGTATCAAATAATAGTTTTTCTAGAATTTCACGTGATTGATAATCTTGCTGTTGTTCACAGATAGCAATAACTTCTTTAACACACTCAACCACTTCAAGTTCTAAAGTTAAGTCGTTTTGCATCATGCTTTTTACATCGTCACCAATTAACAGATCACGACGTTTGGTCATGTTTGGTACACCTTCTAAAAAAAGAATACGCTTAATTAGCCAATCAGCGTGATCTTTTTCTTCTTCCATTTCATGGTTAAGACGCTCATAAAGTTTGTTTAAGCCCCAATCGTCGTACATACGAGAATGAATAAAATACTGGTCAATAGCAGCTAATTCGTTAGCTAACAATGTATTGAAGGCGTCGATTACTTTTTGATTACCTTTCATAGCGCTTATCCTAAAAATTCTAATTGTGGCTAGTCTAGTATATAGGCACAGAATTGCAAGTAATTTACTTATAAATCATATGGTTAATATTGAGTTTGATTCTCGTTTAAGTTTGCATTGCTTGCTGACAAATGGACAAGTTGTTATTTGTATTTTAGATCAGCAAGTTACATTTTTTATAACATAAAAAGGCATACTTACTAAGGTTATTAAGTAAAGTATTGCAGCTATTTTAAGTGTTGAGGTTGTTCTTTTACGCTTTATTACTTCGAATTATGGGATGAATACAGTAAAACTGAAATATTTACACAACTGAGTTTTTTCACTCAATTTATTTTGTAGCCACTCTCGTAATCTAATTATTGCTATTGTAGCGGGGGGATGTCTTTGCACCCAGCTCACGGCTCTGTAATTAATGAAGTAAGAAAGGCTAAGGAGCAGGGAAGTGGACATTTATTGTTTACACAAATATCCGTGAAAAAAGCAGATAAAGCTGAAAACTTAATGCTGCCCCTTGCAGCAGCAACTATCAGTACTCTTTAATTAATTTGTGATAATACTTATCTATCGTATTTTTGTAGCGGTTTAAATAAAAACCGCTGAGAAGTCTATCTAATATATAAGTAAACCTACTTAGAGCTTTAATGTAATCATTTTGGTTATTGAAAACAGTGATTAGTAACACTCGATTACACAGTGCTCAATTGCAAATTCATCATGTAAATAATGTTTAATGGCGTTAAGCTCAATAGGGGTATCTGTTTGCATCACAATTTCACAGTGTGTGGTGTTATCGTCGAGTTGCCATGCTTTTATTGATTTTATTTGAGTAATGGCAAACTGTTGCAGTAACTTTTTACTGATAAGTTGCTGGTCAAAACCAATGGGGGCTGCCTGCATTAAAATGCTGCAGCTGGCTTTAAGTAATAATACGCCGTGATAAATAACATACAGTGATATCAATATCGTCGCTATTAAATCAACTACATACCACTGGTATAAAATAATTAAAGTACCGGCAATAATAACCACAATAGAGGCCATGGCATCAGACACATTATGAATAAACGCCGCCTTTATATTCATGTTGTTTTTAGCGCCGGCTTTAAAGGTTAATAATGCAGTGACTAAATCAATGAATAGCGCTACTGCAGCAACCCACACAATGATCCAGCCATTGATAGGTTGAGGGTTTAAATAACTACTTATGGCCTCAAAAATTAAATAACCACCGATGACTATTAACGTAGTGCTATTAAAAAGGGTTGCTAGTATTTCTGCGCGTTTGTAGCCAAAATGATGGGTTGTATCAGCCTGTTTATTGCCAATTTTTCGAGCAACGAGGGCAATAAAAATAGAGGCCGCATCACTTAGGTTATGTAATGCATCGGCAATTAATGAAAGGCTGCCAGAAAATACGCCGCCAACAACTTGCACTGCAGTCAGTAAAACATTTATAAATACGGCAAGAGTGAGCTGTTTATCACTTTGGTTATCATCAACGTGACTGTGTGAGTGACCATGGCCCATTTTAGTTAAACTCCCTTATTGCTTTACTTTTTACCCATAATGACAACTTTTTGCCATATATAAAAGCGTTGTTTTAATTTGTTTTTTTAATGCCCTAATGAATAAATTGAAATAAGCTCATGAACGTTACTTATTGAATATAAAACGATATGCTAGGGTATAAATAAATGTATTAATGGCTTAAATTATCATAATTAGTTAAGCACTTTTTATATTAAATTAGATGCTTACCAGGCATAAAAGTAGTTTTTTAAGGGTCAATAACAATGAACACAGCAATAGAAATTCGCGATGCAAAGCCAAGTGATGCAAAAACAATTCTACACTTTATCAATGAGCTTGCTATTTACGAAAAAGAACCTGATGCAGTTAAAACCGATGAGCAAGCCATTTTAAACACCCTGTTTTGTGAAGGCGCAACGGCGCACAGTTTAATATGTTTACAAGATGATGAGCCAATAGGCTTTGCAGTATATTTTTACAACTACTCGACTTGGTTAGGTAAAAATGGCCTCTACCTAGAAGATTTATACGTGAGCCCAGATAGCCGCGGAAACGGGGCTGGTAAAGCCATTATGAAAGAACTGGCAAACAGAGCAATCAATAAAGACTGTGGTCGCTTTGAATGGGTGGTACTTGATTGGAATAAACCCGCGATTGATTTTTATAATAGCATGGGCGCTGAGCCACAAAATGAATGGATTATATATCGTTTAACGGGTCAGGCATTAATTGATTTTGCAAATAAAGATTAGTGCCGAATATGGCCAGTAATACGCTTAGTTTTTGCTAAGCTAAGCGCTACCTAATTTACAAGAGCATTTTATGGGTGATCAGCACTGGCAAAAAGCACGTCAAAGTCGTGATGCGCGTTTCGATGGGCTTTTTTATGTAGCCGTTAAAAGTACCGGTATTTATTGCAGGCCAATTTGCCCTGCGCCCACAGCTCACGAAAAAAATGTAGTCTACTATCAGTTTGCGCACTCTGCCGCGCAAGCTGGTTTCAGGCCTTGTATTCGTTGTCGGCCAGATAGTGCACCAGGAAGTGCGGCTTGGCAGGGAACAAAAACAACGGCTCTACGAGCCAAGCAATTAATTGATCAGGATAATCAGCACGACTGCGAAAAGCTAGCCACGCGTTTAGGAATAAGCAGCCGTTATTTAAGGCGATTATTTTCTCAATATTTTGGCATTTCTATCACGCAATATCGATTGTTTAACCAATGTCATTTTGCAAAAAAATTAATTCAAGAAACTAGCTTACCGCTTACCGAGATAGCGTTTGCCTCAGGCTTTAAAAGTGTTCGGCGTTTTAATGATGCTTTTTTAAAACAACTTAATATTGCGCCCTCAGCACTCAGAACCGCCAAGCACCCAGCTGATATTGGGCTCACCTTAATTTTGCCTTTTCGTCCGCCGTATAACTGGCAGGCATTGCATGGTTTTTTAGAAAAACGATTAATTCAGCCAATAGAGTGGTTAACGCCAACCAGTTATGGGCGTACTTTTACTTATAAATCGTGTAGAGGGCACTTTGATGCTGAGTTTGTTGCAGATAAACATCATTTTCGGGTGCAAATTGATATAGATAATACGCAATATTTACAGCCAGTTATTAACAACATTCGTCGTGTACTTGATTTAGATGCAGATACTTATTTAATTGAGGCGCATTTAAGCGAACACATTAATAATGCATTTCCACTTACTAAAGGCTTAAGGTTACCGGGTATTTGGTCAAGTTTTGAGGCGGGAGTTAGGGCTGTACTTGGGCAACAAGTCAGTGTAGCGGCGGCGCACAACCTAGTGACTAATTTAGTAACACAGCTTGGTGAAAAGCAACACCAGCAGGTCTATTTTCCTGAGCCTGAAGTGTTAGCACACAGTGATTTTGCATTCTTTAAAATGCCACAGGCGCGTAAAAATGCCCTGCATAACCTCGCTGAATTTTGTGCCGTGAATCCCGATTGTGATGACTTAGATCAATGGCTTAGTTTAAAAGGGATTGGCCCATGGACGGTTAATTATGCAAAGTTACGCGGCCAAAGCCAGCCCGATATTTTACTCGATGGTGATTTAGGGGTTAAAAAAGCCCAAGCGGCAGCACGCTCTTTTGAATCTGCGAACTGTGCACCATTTCGATCTTACTTAACTTTTCAACTTTGGCAGCAATTATGATAGTGCAAACCAGTTTACCCAGCCCGATTGACGATATTATTATTCAGGCAACTGAAAACGGTATTAGTTATGTGGGGTTTTATCCACCGGCCAGTTATATCAGTACGCCTTTAAATAAGGTGACTAATTCACATGTTTTATCTTGTGTGGCGCAGCTTAATGAGTACTTTGCTCATACGCGTACTGAGTTTGATTTAGAGCTTGATACTGGCGGCACGCCATTTCAGCAAAGCGTATGGCAGGCATTGTGTAGCGTACCCTTTGGAAAAGTGGCGACTTATAAAGATATTGCCGAGCAGTTAAACAACCCTAAAGCTGTGAGAGCGGTAGGGGCTGCAAATGGTAAAAACCCAATCAGTATTATTGTGCCGTGTCATCGTATTATTGGTGCAAATAAAAAACTAACTGGTTATGCAGGTGGTTTAGAGCGCAAGCAATGGTTACTAGAGCATGAAGCAAAATAAATAGCTAAATAACGTATCCAAATTTGTATTCTGAGCACTTTAAGGTAGCATAAGCGCACTTTTTATTTGAAGGCACGACAATGGCGCAATTATACTTTTACTACTCTGCAATGAATGCAGGTAAATCAACCACCTTACTACAATCTGCATTCAATTATAAAGAACGTGGTATGGAGCCGGTGATCCTCACGGCGGCTATCGATGATAGAGCCGGAGTAGGTAAAGTATCCTCACGTATTGGCTTGCAAGCAGATGCGCATATTTATGATGCAGATATAGATGTTTTTGCGCTTATTCAAGCTCTTAATGCAGATAAAAAACGCCATTGTGTGCTGGTAGATGAATGTCAGTTTTTATCAAAAGACCAAGTTATGCAGTTAACTGATGTGGTTGATGAGTTAGGAATACCCGTATTGTGTTACGGATTGCGCAACGACTTTAGAGGGGAGCTGTTTATAGGGTCACAGTATTTACTTGCTTGGGCTGATAAGCTAATTGAGCTTAAAACGGTGTGTCATTGTGGGCGTAAAGCAAATCACGTATTACGTACCGATGAAAATGGTGAGGCTATTGCCGATGGTAACCAAGTAGAAATTGGCGGCAACGACCGTTATGAGTCGGTGTGCCGCAAACATTATAAAGCCGCGTTAAATATGGGCCGTTAAGGCTTTAATAAAGGTATCTATATCCGCTTGGGTAATACCTAAATGGGTTACTAGCCTAAGTTGCTTACTTGGGCTAATAAGAATGCCTTGTGCTTTTAAATCGGCTGCTAGCTTTGTGATGTTTATGCTGTTATCAAACGTAGCGTAAACCATATTTGTGGTATTACTCATATTTACTTCAAAGCCTGAAATTTCACTTAACTGCTGTGCTAAATAACGCGCATTAGCGTGATCATCGACTAAACGTTGAGTGTTATTTTCTAACGCATATTGCCCCGCAGCAGCTAATATACCGGCTTGGCGCATACCGCCGCCAAGCACTTTTCGCCAGCGTCTTGCTTTGGCTATCAATGCTGTTGAACCAAGCAATAATGAACCAACAGGTGCACCTAACCCTTTTGATAAACAAATAGAGACTGAATCAAAATGTTTGGTGATTTCTTTAATATCAAGGTTAAGCTCGGCTGCGGCATTAAATGCTCGCGCGCCATCTAAATGCAGTGCTAAGTTATGTTGATCAACAAATTCACGTGCTTTAATTAAATAATCAATACCCAGTACTTTGCCACCTATGGTGTTTTCAAGGCTCAGTAATCGTGTCTTCGCAAAGTGGCTATCATCGGGTTTGATTGCAGCAGCAATTTTAGTAAAACACAAGCTACCATCGGCTTCATTTTCAATAGGTTGTGGTTGAATAGAGCCTAAAACGGCAGCGCCACCGCCTTCAAACTTGTAGTTATGAGCACTTTGCCCGCAAATATACTCATCACCTCGCTCACAATGCGCCATTAATGCAAGTAGGTTTGCTTGTGTACCTGAGCTACAAAATAATGCATCGGCCACATTAAGGCGCAATCTAGCATAGGCTTCTAATTGGTTAACGCTTTCATCATCACCGTATACATCATCGCCAACCGGGGCATGATACATAATATCTCGCATTTTATTGCAAGGCTTGGTCACTGTGTCTGAGCGAAAATCTATCATGAGTGGTCCTTATGGTTGTTATATGAATTCTTCACAAATTTGTTCACGGGTCGTTTTATCAAAATAACTCCACGCAATAAAGCGACTGACTTTTTGCCCCTGTGCCATTTCAACGATTTTATAGTCGCAAATAGGAAGCTGTTTTAGCTGTGTTTGTAAAGCAGCAAGGGTCTCTTTTTTAGAAACCAACGAGGTGAACCAGATCACTTGCTCACTGTACTGAGCGCTTTCTTTGATCATGTTAGAAATAAAGGCCAGTTCGCCGCCTTCACACCACAGCTCATTACTTTGTCCGCCAAAATTAAGTGCTTGCGAAGGCGCTTTGCCTAAGTTTTTCCATTTACGTTCACTGCCTTTATTGGCTTCTTCTGCACTGGCGTGAAATGGCGGGTTACACATCGTTAAATGATACAAATCTTTCGCATTAACCACCCCTTTAAAAATATGCTCGGGATTTTTTTGTTGTTTAAGCGTTATTTTTAAATCGTTAAACTGAGCGAGTTGTTTGGCTATTTTTATTGCTGCTAAATCGATGTCGCTACCGGTAAAATGCCACTGGTACTCGCTACTGCCTGTTAGTGGGTAAACTAAGTTAGCGCCAGTGCCTATATCAAGCACTTTAATTTGTCGGCCAGTGGGAATAACCTGCTGATTATCTTCGCTGAGTAAGTCAGCTAAGTAATGAATATAATCTACTCTACCTGGAATAGGTGGACATAAGTTGTGCTCAGGAATGTCCCAAAAGTTAATATTGTAATGACTTTTTAATAGCGCCTGATTCAAGGTTTTTACAGCTAAGTTATTACTAAAATCAATACTTTGATTGCCTGCTGGCGTCGTAATTAAAAAAGCAGTTAACGAAGGGGTTTGCGAGGTAAGCAAATTAAAATCGTAACCATTTTTATGTTGATTGCGCGGGTGTAATTTAGAGCGAGCTGATTTTGCTTTCATGAGGCTTTTTTAACAACAGGAATAAAAGCTAATAGTAACAAATACAGACAGAAAAAGTGCATAATTTTCCCTTTGGCTTACCAGGTATTACTGGTAGGATGAGTTGTTAGTAATTATAAGGAATTCGCTTTGGCAGTTACTCAAGAGTCTGTTTTTATTAAATTAGGTGACCATCAAACACTGCATTTACGCCGTATCGCCAATCAACAGCCGAGCGGCCCTGTGGTGTTATTAATTCATGGTGCGGTAGAAAATGGCAAAATATTTTACACTCATAGCAATAAAGGGTTAGCGCCTTTTTTAGCTGAACACGGATATTGTTGTTATGTCGCTGATTTACGCGGGCGTGGTGAAAGTAAACCTGCTATTTGTAAGCAAGCACGGTATGGACAAACTGAGGCGATTGTTGAAGATATTCCGGCATTTATTGAAAAAATTGAACAGTTAGAGAGTAAAAAACCTGACTTTTTAGTTGCTCATTCTTGGGGTGGGGTGTTGCTTAATAGCGTGTTTGCTCGCTTCCCTGAGCTGATAAACGATGTAAAAGCGTGTGCCTATTTTGGTTCAAAGCGTTCGCTACTTAATAACCACCCTAAAAAGTTATTTCAGGCCAATTTAATTTGGTATTTTATGGCGCCAATATTAGCGAAAAAACACGGTTATTTACCAGCAAAACGCTTAAAGTGGGGCAGTGATGATGAAACTCAAAAGTCGCATTATCAAAGTATGCAGTGGGCTAAGAAAAATCCGTGGATAGACAGTGATGATGGCTTTGATTACGCTAAAACATTAGCAAATCTCACGCTTCCTCCGACGTTACATATTGCGGCAGTAAAAGATAAAGCATTGGCACAGCCTATCGATATTCAAAAGTTTATTGATGAGTCAGGTACTGGGGTGCAAAAAATGCAAATATATGGCCGCCGCTTTGGGCACAAAGTAGATTACGACCATATTAATATGCTTACTCACCCACAGGCACGCCAAGAACAATTTATAGATGTACTTAATTGGTTTGAGGCGGCGAAAGCAAACTAAGTAAAGGGGCTTCATAACGCTGCCATTTATCAAGGCTTTTGTTATTTACAGGCTGCCTAATCGCATGTTTACTGAGCGTTGTAACGGCGCTTTTATTTTTGTAAAAGTCTAAACAAGTCTGTTCAAATTCACAGCCAGTAAAACTCAATAGTGCGGTTAATTGATCTTTAGGGTTTTCAATTAACTGCTCATAACTTAAATTATAAATAGCTAAGCGGTTAAATTGCTGCCAATGGCTCATCAGTTTTTCATAAAGCTGATGGTACAAAGTAAATTCTTTTAAATCACAAAAATAGGGTTCGTTTTCAGCAAAGTAATTAGTAAATACTGAAAATGCGGTTGCGTTAAAGTCGCGGGTCAGGTTAATAAACTTAGCATCTGGGAATAAAATATAAATTAACCCTAAGTTTTGGTAATTGCTAGGCAGTTTATTGATCACAAATGCGCAATTGCTCCCAGAAGAACTTAAGGTATCTAAATATATAGCTCTGGCTTGGTTAATTAAAGGCGTTGTTAGCTTAGTTAAGCATTGAGGGTAGCGTAACCCTGTTTTATGTTCTAAAAAAGCGACTACCTTTTTACTAATACTGGTGTCTTCTCCAAGCGTTGCCCATTGACTGTGTCCTGCTAACATCTGCTCCAGTAAGGTTGAGCCGCTTCGTGGCATACCAATAATAAACACGGGCGTAACAGGATACTGCTTATTTAGGTTTGCTAAATTGAGCACACTTTCATTGTTATATTCAATAAGTTGATCATAAAACCCAATTAAATCTTCAGTATTAAATTCACTGAGTTTGTGTTGTTGCTGATTGGCAATCACAAAATAGTTAAATGCTTGATCAGTATCGTCTAACTTGTCGTAACTTTTAGCTAAAGCATAGTAGCAGACCATTTTTAAGCGTAGGTTATTTGTTTGCGTTAAAAAGTGGTGTAACTGATCGATGTAATTATTTGCTTTATTAAAGCGCCCTAATTGTACCAATTCAAATAAAACATAAGCCGTAACTGGTGCTACTCCAAGCTTTAATGCTTCCTCAAACGTGGCCTGCGCTTTATCAAGCTCGCCAAAGGTTAAATAGTGCTGGGCTAAATAATAATGAGTGTCTGGGTTGTCTGCGGCAATACTTGTTGCGTATTCGAGTACTTTTTGCGCATCTTCAGGAGAGTTGACCGCATTAAATGCATCACTTAGTGCATACAAAGGTTCTAATGCATAAGGGAGATGCTGACACGCTCGTTGTAGTATATAAACAGCGGCATCAAATTGTTCTAAACGCAGTGCTACTTTACCTAAGCCAAACAGGGCGTCACCATTATCAGGCTCTGCTTGTAATAGCATTTTGTAATGAAACTCAGCTTCTCTGAGCTTGTTTTGTGATAATAACTGGTCCGCTTTTTTTAGTAGCATAATACAACTAATATTCTTTTTAATTACTATAACCCCAAAGTCACAAAAAATGCGAGTGTAAAAGTCATTTTAAATGGGTTTATAAAGGGCAATAAAAAGGCGAAATGCATTACACATTTCGCCTTTGATTATCATTAACACATGTTAGAAAGTATAGGTTGCTTTAGCGTAGTAAAAGCCACCATTAATTCCGTATGGAGATGTTTCGTAGTACTTACCACCCCAGTTGTTATTTGGTGCCACTGTGAAATCAAGTTTTTCTGCTTCTTGATCCAGTAAGTTTTGTGCGCCTAATGAGAAGCTAATTGAGTCATTCATGAAGTAGGTTACTTCTACATCTAACGTGACTGCTGCGTCAGCCATTTTAGCTGTTTCATCATAATCTACGTGAACGCCTTGGTATTCGCCAAAGTAGTTAAGGCGAGAAAATGCTGAAAAGCTTTCCCATTGTTGTGCCCAGCTCAGTGTTGCACGGTGATTAGGTAAGTCATTTTCAAGACGGCTTACTTTAAATGCACCAGTTATATCACTTGAGCGTGTTACTTCTGTTTCATTCCAGTTGTACGCTAAGCTAAATGTAGAGCTACCACTGAACAATTCAGCTGAGTAGTTAGCAACTAAATCAACACCTTGTGTAGTGGTATCAAAGTCATTAGTAAAGAAACTAACTTGCGCAAGGTTTTGTACGTTAGGTACGCCCGCAGCTTCAAGCGTGTCTTTATCTGCTTGGCTAAGTTCAATTTTATCTGATTGGCTAATACGGTCATCTACTTGGATGTTGTAGTAATCAACCGTTAAGAATAAATCGCCAATAGTATACACCGCACCAAAGGTGTAGCTTTGTGATTCTTCAGGCTCAAGTTCAGTACCACCTAGTTGGATAGCAATTGGGTTTGTAGGTGGTAACAATGCCGAATCTACTAGTACACCACTGCTTAAGTTAGTTTGTACGTTACTAACATTCGCTTGGCCAACGGTAGGCGCACGGAAACCGGTGCTGATAGAGCCACGAATATTTAGATCTTCAGTCAAGTGGTATTGACCCATTAACTTATAGTTAGTGGTTGAACCAAAGGTATCGTAATCTTCGTAGCGAAGCGCTAAGCCCATTAGGAACTCTTCAGTAAATGGCGCTTCAATATCAATGTAAGCTGCATAGTTACGACGGTCATATTCGCCTGCATCTGATGGTTTAAATCCAGGGAAACCGTTAGAACCTATACCAAAACCTTGATCAGTTAATGGACCTGCAATAAACGAAGCCTCATCACCTGCCACTACGGTAAAGGTTTCTTCATGCCATTCTAAACCACCGGCAATGTTTACATCGTAAGCTAAATCAAAGTCAAACCCTTTTGAAATATCAAAATTAAAGTTTTTCTCTAATTGTTCATATTTACCAGGGCTAAAATCACGTGGGCTATCTGGACCCAGTGAAGCATTGATTGTGTCGTATATAAAGTAGCGAGATTCGTTATACCCTACCGTACCACTTAGATCATAATAAGCGCCTTCTAAAAAGCCGCCAGTAAACTCACCTTTAGTACCGATAGTAAGTGACGTATCTGTAATATTACCACCAAAGTTTGGTGTAAAACCGCCCGGAAGCATTTCGTTAAATGCGAAACAATCAGGGTTATTTGCTACACCATTGATGTAGTCAGGGTTATCAAGAACGTTGTCATCAATCATGATTGTTGGACAGTTACCGCTCATATCACCGGTTAAATCACCAACAAGCAGTGTTTCGCCACCATCATTTGAGTATGCACCAGGGCGAGTATGTGGGTTACGGTAATAAAAACCACCGCGTACATCACGCTCTGAGTAGTTACCAAACATGTAAAATTGTGAGTCGTTAGTAAGTTCTAAACCAACATTACCAAAGATAGAGATGTCGTCATCTACCTCAGGTGCACCCCATACTTGGGTGATCGGGGCAATGTTTGGTACGCCAGCGGCATCAAGTGCGGTAGCATCCGCTCTTTGTACTGAGCGGCTGGTTGCGTCGGCTGTTTTGTACTGAAAGCTTAAATTAGCAAAACCGCTATCGGTAAATGGTAAGCCCACATTACCTGAAATTTGAGTTGTATCACCGTCGCCCTCATAATATTCGCCTTTGCGAACTTCGAAAGATCCGCCTTCAGAGGCATCTTTAAGTTGGAAGTTTAAAACCCCAGCAATCGCATCAGAACCATATTGTGCAGCGGCACCATCACGAAGTACTTCTACTTGTTTCAGTGCAATACTTGGAATTACTGAAATATCAGCACCTTGCGCACCATCGTTAATACCACCACCTAAAAAGGCGATAACTGAAGCACGGTGACGACGTTTACCGTTAAGTAAAATTAGTGTGCTATCTGAAGGTAGTCCGCGTAAGTTTGCAGGGCGCACTAATGAAGCAGCATCACTGATTGGCATTGAGTGTACGTTTAAAGAAGGAATAGCCCCTTTTAATAGCTCTAGCATATCAGTGTTACCTGATTTACTTAGCTCTTCACCACCAATAATATCGATAGGTACAGGAGAGTCACCAATAGAACGAGGCGCAGAGCGCGTACCTACTACGGCAATTTTTTCTACATTTTTGTTAACTTTAACTTCGGTTTGCTCTTCTTGAGCAATTGCTGAACCAGAAACAAATAAGCCTGCGGCTGTTGTTGCTAGAGCAAATTTGATGGCCTGTTGAAGCGCATTGCTTTTTAATTTCATTCTAAATATCCCCAGTTAGAATTGATTTGTATAGTCTATTTAATGACTTTATTGTGGACGGTTCACATTCAATGGGGAGCAGATATTGCTAACTCACTCCTAAAAGCTTAATAAACTAAGCGCACCTCCTGTGAGTCCTCGAAATAGACTATAGATAAAAAAACTAAAGAGGGCAATGGGTAATTAACCACTATTTAACAAGTTGAAACAAATGATTTATCTAAAAATAACGCAGAGTTAATCATAAGTAGGGCAGGGAAAAGGTGTAAAAGCAGGCATTGATACATAGTTATTAATTAAATAAGCTATTTTAGCTACTTTCTATTATTGAATTAAACTGACTTGCTATTGATATTTTCACCATGATGTTTTTTCCACTGTGCAAGTTTTTCTTTGTACTCATCCCATACACATGGACAGCAACTACCGCCGCCGCAGCACTCATCAGATTTTGGCCTTTCGGGTTTAGTGTTGGGTATGTTTTTTTGCATGTTTTTAATTAAAACTGAGGAAAATGAACGTTAAGAATAAATGATTGAATAAAGCGTGTAAATTATTCTTTGTGAACTGAAAGCGCTGTGTGAGAATACAGGCTATGCGATTATATAAAGTTATCCATCGTGCACCTTGGCGGGTTGCTAAAATAAGTAAAAAGCGACAACAACTACGCTTTCGTCGTGCTATGGTCGCGCTTAAAATTGCGCTTGCCCAAGAAAGGCAAGAAACCAAAGAAATGCTAATAATTTATAGGCGTTATACCCAAGGGCAAACAAATAAAGCAGAACTAAAACGCGCCAACGAACAGTTTGTTGATATATTAAAAGGACTAGGGCTAGGCGTTTTTGCGTTATTACCGTTTGCACCATTAACTATTCCACTGGTTGTTAAACTAGGTCAGTTAGTAGGTGTTGATGTATTGCCGAGTTCTTTTAGTATGAATAAGCCGATTAAAGAAATTGATCAAGAAATTGCTCAACAAAACCAAGAGCAAGACTCAACGCCCTCAAAGAAGAAGTAAGCTAGCAGAACATAATTAGCTATACCTTTTAATAGTGCTTATTGTTATGCTAAGGCATCATTTTCTATTATGTGAGTCATTTAATGAGTGCTTTACTTCGTCATACCTCTTCAGGAATTCCTCTATCATTTATCGTTAAAAACGAACTAACCGATTGGCTTACGCAGCAACCGAGTTTTGTACAGCGCTGGCTAGCAAACACAGATTTTGAAAAATCAGGACTCGCACTAGTACCAAACCCAGAAACGGGTGAACTAAGTCAGGTATTTTGTGTAATGCAAAGCACTGATGATTTTTGGGCCGCTGGCGAGCTTGCCAGTAAATTACCTGCGGGTTGTTATCAAATTCAAGGTGATGAGTCTTTAGTTGCTCAACTTGCTTTAGGCTTTGTCTTAGGTGGTTATGAGTTTAGTGAGTACAAGCAAAAAGCCACAGCAAAAGCTCAGCTTGGCATTGCTGATAAAACATTATATGAACAAGTAAAACAACAAGCGGACGCCATTAATTTAGCACGCGATTTAGTTAATACCCCAGCTGCTGATATGATGCCGCAGCATTTATCGCAGGTAATGAGTGACCTAGCAGATACATTCGACGGTGAATTTTCGCAGTGGATAGGTGATGAGTTATTAGAGCAAAATTACCCAACTATTCATATGGTAGGCCGTGCAAGTGAAAACAAACCACGATTACTCGATTTAAAGTGGGGAGCGGTTGATGCGCCACAAATTACGTTAGTCGGTAAAGGTGTCTGTTTTGATTCCGGTGGACTGGATTTAAAACCTAGTTCAGGCATGCGTAACATGAAAAAAGACATGGGTGGGGCTGCGCATGTTATTGCCTTGGCTCAGTTAATTATGGCTGCTAACTTACCAATACGCCTTCGTGTTTTAGTGCCTGCGGTTGAAAATGCTGTTTCGCGTAATGCATTTCGCCCTGGCGATGTAGTAAAAACCCGTAAAGGTATTATGGTCGAAATAGACAATACCGATGCAGAAGGGCGACTAGTGCTGTGTGATGCACTAAGCGAAGCACAAAACGATGATCCTGAATTAATCATTGATTTTGCTACATTAACTGGTGCGTGCCGTATTGCGTTAGGTACGGAGTTACCGGGATTTTTCTCAACGGATCGCGCTGTAGCAAATGCCATTATGGACTCGGGAATGCAAGTTAACGATCCTGTTTGGCAATTGCCGTTATTCGAGCAATACAAACCATTTTTGAAAAGCGATGTGGCTGATATGGCTAACTGTGCAAGTACGCCATTTGGTGGCGCAATAACCGCTGCGCTTTATTTGAAAGAGTTTGTAGAGCCAAATACACCATGGGTTCACTTTGACGTAATGGCATGGAATTTACGTGCATTACCAGGGCGTCCAGCTGGTGGTGAAGCACTGGGTATTCGTGCAGTATTTACTTACCTACAAAATCGATTTAACTAACCTGAATTTGGGTTAACTAAATTAAATATACCTTGAGTTATTTGATGTTAAAGTGCATATAACTCAAGGGGTAAGCCATCTGGATCGGCAAAAAAGGTGAATTTTTTGCCGGTTATTTCATCTTCTCTAATATTTTCGACGATGACATTGTGTGACTCTAAATAATGTTTAGCAGTATTAATACACCCAACTTTAAATGCTAAATGTCTAAGTCCTTGTGCTTCGGGGTAACTTGGTCTACTTGGCGCATCATTAAACGAAAATAATTCTAACTGACTACCATCAGGTAAAGCTAAATCGAGTTTGTAAGACTTTCGCTCTGTTCGGTAATGCTCATTAATAATCGTGAGTTTTAATATTTCACTATAAAAATGTTTAGAGCGTGGGTAGTTGCTACAAATGATGGCTACATGATGAATGCCTAGTAATTGCATATATTTTCCTTAAAAAGCAAAAAGCGCACTAAAAGCAGTGCGCTGTTTATCAATACATGTGCATGGTCATATATATTAGCTTTTAGCTAGGCTCTGCGTCTTTACACGCTTTTACAGCCGGTGCAACAAGCTCTAAACCCGTTTTATCACACGGTGAAAGCTCAGCATCACTAACAGCAATAGGCGTTACTCGCTCGCCCCATTTTATATAGCTTGCCGCCCAAGTAAGGCCAGCCCCAAATGCCGCCGACATAATGTTTGCATGCGGTTTAATTAAGCCTTGCTCAACGGCTTCACACAATGCAATTGCAATGGTGGCAGCAGAGGTGTTGCCATATTCACCAATATTGACCATTACTTTTTCGTCATCCACTTTTAAGCGATTTTGAATAGCTTGAATAATGCGTAGATTGGCTTGATGCGGAACTAGTACATCGATATCGTCTAACTTAAGATTGGCTTGTTCAAGCACGTCGTCACAGGCTTCACTCATGCCTTTAACGGCACGTTTAAATATTTCACGGCCTTCAAATAAAAGGTCTGATGGACCAATTGGCTCATATTTATTTAAATCACTGCCAAAATTAGTAATGTGTAAAATATCACGATCTTCGCTGTCACAACCGGTTTTAGTCCCTAATAAGCCTGCAGGTGTTTCTGCTGCTTCAAGCACAACGGCACCGGCACCATCACCAAATAATACTGCGCTGTCGCGTCGTGCCCAGTTTACATACCACGTCATGCGCTCAGCCGCGATAACGACAGCTTTTTTGATCATGCCAGCTTGAATTTGCGCTGTCGCAGCTTGTAAAGCATATAAGAAACCAGAACATGCCGCGTTGGTGTCCATGGCTGCAGCGCCTGTGGCACCAATATTTTTTTGTACTAATGAGGCGGTGTTTGCGACTACTGTTGAGGGGGTGCACGTTGCTAAAATAACTAAATCGATATCTTTTGCATCTACGCCAGCACAAGCAATGGCATGTTTTGCAGCCACACTAGCAAGTTCAGCAGTACTTACATGGCTAACTCTTCGTGCCTTGATACCTGTGCGTGTGGTGATCCACTCATCGGTTGTATCTACAATTTCACTTATTTCGTCGTTGCTGATGCTTGCTGGTGGAATGCATTTACCCCAACCAGTGATATGTGCGTAAGGCATAGTGTGTTCTCTTAAAAGTGGTATGACGTGTTCGTCTAATGAGGACGTTATATCAAAAATTAGCTGTTAACACTAGTTTATAGCATGGTTTGCTTAGTAATTACTGCTATTTTACGGACTATTTGCTGCATTTTTGTTTAAAGGTAAGTGGCTTGTTTTTATTGTGTTAATTAAATGCTTTTAATGATTTTGCGTGTTTTACACGATAGCTCATAGGCTTTCTAAGCTTAATAGAATACGAATACTTTGTTGACCATATATGCTTGAGTGCGGCTGAGTGAGCAGCTAATATGGGGCGCATATTATGAAATCATTACTTAAAAAGCATTATTTATAATGGATAACAAAGCAATGTATATTCAGTCAGGTGAATCTTATTGTGTTAATTAAAACCGATCCTGCTATTAGCCGGTTATTAATGCTGCGCAGTGGCGCCATTGCTGTGCAGCTTATTGCGGTGTTAAGCGTTTATTTTTTATTAGAGCATCAAATTGCGCTCATGCCGTTGCTAGCCGTTATTACGCTTGAGGCGGTTTTTCAGTTAGCAAGTATCTTTGCTTATAGAAATGTTAGCCAAGCAAAGCCAGTTGGCATGCTGATGCAACTGACCGCTGACGTACTTTTTTTAACTATTTTGTTGTCTTTAAGTGGCGGTGCAACTAACGCATTTGTGTCGTTATTATTGTTACCTATTATGATAGCGGCAATTACATTGAGCGCTCGTGGGCTTGCCTATATTGCTGTGCTGGCTATCGCTGCCTACAGCATGCTACTGATTAAAATGCCAGAGCATAGCATGCACCAAATGAACATGAGTGGCCACTTTATTGGCATGTGGGTTAATTTTGTTATCAGTGCCTGCGTGATTGCGTTGGTTATTGGTGCAATGAACCGTGCTTTACAACAACGTGAGCGCACTATTGCCAAAGTTAGAGAGAAACAGTTGCGTAGTGAACAACTGGTTACTCTCGATGGCGCAGCGGCGCAAATTACTCATCAATTAGCAACGCCTATTGCTAATTTACAATTATTGTTTGAAGAGCTTGTAGAAGAGTATCCCAACAATGAAATTATTCAGCAAATGCAAGCACCCCTGCTGCAATGTCGCACTCAGCTTAATGATTTTAGAAAGCTCTCTATGCAGCTACGAGATAAAAACACGCAAACACCTATAAAAGCAGAGCAGCTGCAAAATCAAATTCATGATACGTTGCTATTACAATACCCTAATCAACAAATAAACTGGCTTAATGAGGCGCCTAAAGCCACATTAAAAAGTGATGCCATGCTGCTACCTGCTATTTTAAACTTATTACAAAATGCAGCGCTTGCTAACGAAAAAAAAGGCCAAATGCAATTAGAGTTGAGTTGGCAACAGCCAGATGCGCAAAGTATTGCGTTAATTATTCGGGATTTTGGCGCTGGTTTTTTATCCTCAGAGTTAGCGGAGTTAGGCGGGCAGCTCATGCCCAGCGAGCAAGGCATGGGAATAGCGGTTATGCTATCAAATGTCACGTTTGAGCGTTTAAATGGTTCGTTAACTGTTTATAATCACCCCGATGGTGGGGCGGTGGCCAAGATACAAATGCCACTATTAATAACCGAGTCGGCGCTATGAAGCTGCTAATTATTGAAGATGACATTAACCTTGCTACCACTTTGGCAAGGCGCTTAACAAAACACAGCTTTAACTGTGAGGTTGCACATAACCAAACAGAGGCTTTACTTAGGGCTCGCCAGCAGCAACCTGATTGTATTTTATTAGATATGAAGTTAGCAGATGAAAATGGGCTGGCGCTTATTGCACCGCTGCGACACTTGTTACCCAAGGCGCATATTGTATTGCTTACCGGCTTTGCAAGTATAGCTACAGCCGTAGAGGCGATGCGCTTGGGCGCTAATGACTATTTAACTAAGCCTGTCGATATGGCAAGCTTATTAAAAGCGCTAAAAGTAGAGCCGGTATCGACAGTAACCGAAATTCCTGAAGAGGTTATGTCACCCGAGCGTTTAGAGTGGGAGCATATTCAACATGTATTACACAGTAACAACGGTAATGTATCAATGACTGCAAGGCAGCTTAATATGCATAGACGCACTTTGCAGCGCAAGCTACAAAAAAAACCTGTGCAGCAATAAGCCCTCACTTGAGCAAGCAATTAATCACCCATACCGCCGCGCTAATAAAAAGCCAAAAAATTATACTGTTCGACGCCCAGTGCAAGCTTTGTAGTGCGTGGTGTAATTTTATTATTGCTCACGATCCTCAGGCCATGTTTAAACTGTGCAGTGTACAATCACCAAAAGGGCAGCAAATATTAATGCACTTTGGCTATTCGACAACTGATTTTGCCTCTATGGTTTACATTGAAAACGCTCAAGCATTTATACAAAGCCATGCATTTTTTGAGGTGATTAAACAGCTAGGCTATCCGTGGAAACTTAGCGGTATATTTAGTGTGTTGCCAAATCGTTTTAACAATTGGCTTTATGATAAAATTGCATCAAATCGATATACCTTATTTGGTAAATATCACTATTGCAGGATCCCTTCAAAGCAAGACCAAGCCCACTATTTATAAGTGCTTTAATAGATGCCTGAATGTATTGGCTGTGCTAAAATCGCGGCGTTTAAATTTAAGCATTAAAAAGGCACTTACATGGCAAATACGGCTCACGCACTGCATATTTTAGTAAAACATAAAGAGATTGCAGAAGACATCATCAAGCAATTAGGCAAAGGCGCAAAGTTTCAAACTTTAGCTAAAAAGTATTCGTCATGCCCATCGGGTAAAAAAGGCGGTGATTTAGGTGAGTTTAGACGAGGCCAAATGGTTCCACAGTTTGATAAGGTTGCCTTTAGTGGTGCAATTTTAGAACCGCATTTAGTAAAAACGAAATTTGGTTGGCATGTGATTAAGGTGCTTTATCGTACATAAACTAACGCAATTTTAAGTTGCCGCTATACTTATCATTTGTTTAGTTTGTTACATTGCTAAAGCAACTTGGAATAACTATGAAGCTTATTATTTTATGCTGCAGTTTAATTTTAATGGCAGTGTCATTTTTTGCCAGTAGCACTGAGCAAACGATCACCCTTAAGCTCGGTAAACCAAGCACCCAAGACATACCAAAAAACCACTATATTTTAACATTATTAGAAAAGAGCTTTGCAAAGGTTAATGTAAAGCTCAATATTGCTTATAGTCTTGAGCCAATGAATACTAAAAGAATTTTAGAAGAGCTCACACGTAACGATGATGTTAATTTAGCTTGGTTAACTTTGCCAAACTCCCTTGCAGAGCAAAGACATTTAATCCGCACAAGTTATCCTATTTATAATGGGCTGCATTCAAAGCGCTTGCTCATGGTTAAACAAAGCCGGTTAAAAGAATTTTCTGATATAAAAACCCTTGAACAACTAAAGCCGTTCATAGCCTTACAAAAGCAAAGTTGGTCTGATTATTATGTATTAAAGAACAATGGCTTAACAGTTAATGGTGATTTGAGTTATGAAAGCATGTTAAAAGCGTTAGATGAAGGACTTGGCGATTATTTTCCGCGTTCAGTAACTGCTATAAAAGCCGAAATACGTAAACATCCTCAGTATAACTTTGTTATTGAGCCTCATATTATGCTGCAATACGATAATTACTATTATTTTTACGCAAACGAAAATAACAAAGCAATCATTGAGTTATTAGAGCAAGGCTTAACAAAGTTAGCAGATAGCGGCGAGTTAAATGCGCTTTATGAACACTATTATCGTGATGTTGAGGACGGGCTTAATTTAAATAACAGACGGGTGTTTAACTTAAAAAATTAATAAGGTTAGGCGGCAAAATGTAGCCTAACCCGAAAAATTATTGCTCCTGCTTGGCTTCTTCTTCACTTATTTGCTTAAGTGCTTGAATAAACGATTCACTCGGTTGCCCACCGGTAAGCGCGTACTTATCATTTATAATGAAAGTAGGTACTGAGGTTATTCCCATTTGTTTAAAGTTATTTTGCTCTTGGCGTACCGCTTGTACGTATTTATCTGAGTGTAAAATTTCTCTGGCTGTGTCTTTGTTAAGGCCGACTTTTTCTACCACATCCAGTAACGCATCTTCTTGATTTAAATATTTTAAATCGGTGAAGTGTGCTTCAAAAAACGCCAATTTTAGCTCAGTTTGTTTGCCTTCTTCACGCGCCCACATTAGCAAGCGGTGTAGATCAAAGCTGTTGATCATGATGCGTTTACCGTCAAAATTAAAGGTAAACCCAGCTCGTTCACCCGCATCCGCCATGTTTTGACGATTTCGCGCGCTTTCTTCTTCAGTTAAACTGTATTTTTGCTGCAAGTGCTCGTTTAAGTCTTGCCCTTCAAGTGGCATATCTGGATTAAGCTCAAAAGGGTGCCATGTAATATCCGCACTCATTTCGTCTTTTAATTCTGCCAATGCGGTTTCTAAGTTTTTATACCCAATAATACACCACGGGCACATTACATCTGAGACGATATCAATTTTTAAGTTTTTCATAGGGATCCTTGAAGGATTGCTTTTTAATAACAATGGATATTGGGATGAAGTTTAGTTTATCAATTATTGAACATAAAAAGAGCAACGAAAGTGCTGCTCTTTTATTGAATGTTTTCAGGTTAGCTGTTTAAGCCAAATGGGTCGTCAATGCTGTGGCTTGGCTGGGTAAACCAACGCGGGCCGTCATCTGTCATATAGAAGTGATCTTCTAATCTCACACCAAATTCATCTGGAATAACCAGCATTGGCTCGTTACTAAAACACATGCCTGTGGCAAGCGGGGTTTTATCGCCGCCCACTAAGTATGGCCATTCATGAATGTCTAAGCCAATACCATGGCCTGTGCGGTGTGGGCAACCTGGTGTTTGGTATTCAGGGCCTAAGCCTTGAGCTGCTAAGTAGCTGCGAGCTGCTTCGTCAACCGATTCACAGGTTTCGCCAAGGGCGGCTTGATTGAAAGCTGCTAACTGGGCCGCTTTTTCAAAATCCCAAAATAGGCGTTGGCGGCTGGTTGCTTCACCAAATACATAAGTGCGGGTAATATCAGAAAGGTAATCGTGTACTTTGCATCCGGTATCAATAAGGACCATGTCGCCTTTTTTCAAAATTTGCGGATCTTTTACACCATGAGGGAATGAGGTAGCAAGGCCAAACAATACAATACAGAAGTAATTTCCCGGGGCACCTACTTTTTGATGCGCTTTTTTTATAAATTCTTCGACTTCTACTGTGCTAATTCCTTCATAAAGCATGCTCGCAGTAGCCTGATGAACCGCTAAAGTCATATCCATGGCGCATTGCATTAATGCTAATTCATTGGCTGATTTATGCATTCTACAATGTGCGGTTACAGGTTGTGCGTTAACTAGTTTTAATCCTGAACTGGCTTTATTGATGCCATCAAAAATAAAAAACTGTGCGCTTTCATCAATGCCCACGGTAGCGGTGTCGCTAATATTAAGCTGTTTCAGCACTTTAACGAATAGCTCAAAAGGGTTCTCGTGTTCTTGCCAGCCGTGTATTGGGCCATCAATGACTTTAAAGCCATTTAAAGAGCCAATTTCAAAATGGGGGGCAATGTATTGCACCTCACCCATGGCGGGTAAAATAGCGCCGACTAGTCGTTCACTGGCGTACCATTTCATACCGGTAAAATACGTTAAGTTGGTACCTGCATTTAAATATATCGCATCAATATTATTAGCTTGCATATAAGCTTGCGCTTTGGCCATACGCACTAAATACTCATCGGCCTGAATTGGCGTTACTGAGTGGGTCATATTGCTTAAACTAGCAAGTGCTTGTTCGGGTGTGTGTGTACCAATACCAACTGTGGTCATATATTTCTCCTACAAAATTTTGCATAGTGTGTAGGCTAAACGCGTTCAATTCAAATTAATTGCGATTAGTGAACAAGGGATTAAACAAATGGGGGGAGTTATCAAGTGCCTCATTCCCAAGGACTTGATAACCTTGGGCTATTTTTTCGCGTAGGGTAAACGATTGAGCTTATTCGCCGTGTGGTAGCTATCTAATCCGGTTACTGCAACGGTATCGATGGCTTGTAAGTCTAAAAAGCCATCACTTTGGAGTGCTGATTTATCTACGTACACATCCATTATTTCGCCAATAACCAGCTCAGTGCCATTAACAGCTAAATGCTGGTTCTCAACAAATTTTACTGCGTATTTTAGTCGGCTTTGTACAACAAAAGGCGCTTTAAAGTCGTTTAAGTACTCTGTTTTTAAACCCGTTGCATTAAACTCAGACTCATCTTTAGCGTAACGTGCCGATGTTTGGTGTGCCTGCTGGTAAATATCACTATTTACTTGGTTAATAGTATAAACGCCTGTTTCTATAATATTTTCGAATGTATGCCTTGGTACGCTGTGTGGACGCATTATCATGCCCACTAGTGGTGGGTGTGCGCCTAAATGAATAACTGAACTGACAATGGCTAGATTGGTATTACCTTGTAAGTCTTGTGTGCCAATTAAGTTTGCACTTTTAAACCCTGAAAGTGAGTTGATAAAGTGTGTACGGGTATGTTTTTCAAGTGCGGCTATGCGGTCTTTCGAAAAATGCATGTGTTTGTTCCTTACCATTTTATGGTGTTTCCTTGCCAATCTAGGTAGGCAGGTTCGCCGTTGAGTTCTAACTGTGGGTTTTCGTAAGTAAATTTAAATAATTGCTGCGCAACAAAGTCAGGGGTAAACAGTTTATCTGCGGGCACATTTTTTTGAAATGGCTTAGAAAGCTGTGTATCTGTAGTACCCGGGTGAAATAAAACAAGTTTGGTATTTTTAGCGCGACGAGCAAGTTCAATGGCGGCTGTTTTAAATAACATGTTCAGCGCAGACTTAGATGCGCGATAGGTATACCAGCCACCCAATTTATTGTCGTTAATACTGCCTACACGAGCGCTCAAAGCAGTAATTGTGCAGTGAGTTTTATGATTAAGCAGCGGCACTATACTTTGCAAACACAGCAGGGGTACAAGCGTATTAGAGTGCATAAGCTGCATAAAATAATCACTGTTGATTTCTTCAAGCTTTTTTTCTGGCATGTGCTGGTCGTTGTGTAATTGACCATTAAATATAATCACTTGAGCTATATCAACTTGCTGAGATTTTAACGACTCGGTTAGCTCTTTTAGGCTTTGCGCTGAATAGTCGCTCTGAAAATAGTTTACGTTTATATCGCTGTGATTAATATTCGATGAGCTGACACAAATTATATTAAATTGTGCTGCTTGCTGATTTAAATGACTTACGTAGGATTGTGCAATGGCGCTACTGGCGCCAAATAAAATCACTGTTTTCATTTTTCACCTTTAGATTTGATATTGCATTGATCATTACTACACTGCGCATTGGGCATTAAAAAACGGCTTATATGATGGCGGTATTTTGCAAAAAAAGTGTAAGCATGATCGGCAAAAAAGCGAATTACGGGCAAACGAATTATTTTAAGCCAACGGTATTTCCCAACGGTGCGCCAAGCTTGATAAGTGACGTCTAAGCCGTAAATCATCTGCCCCTTATCAGTTTGGGCGTGCAATAAATCCATGGCATTTTGTTTATCAATTGCGGGAAAACGCTCACTAAAATCATCCGCATTTAAATCTTCTAGTGTAATTTTATGATCAACATCGGCACGTTTTAAATGTTGCATTTCTGCATTGCAAAGGGGGCAATTGCCATCGTAAAAAATGATCATTTTGTCGCTTTGTGTTTATTTTACATATGCTTTTTTACGACAAGGCGATGCAAATGGATCTATTAAATATTCCCGCTTAATGATATTAATAGGTCTCCAAGAAACGAAGGAGAGCTAGAAATGAGTGAACAATATGCCGCCTTGCGAGGTAATGTTAGTCTACTTGGTCAATTATTAGGACAAACTATTAAAGATGCCCAAGGCCAAGAGATTTTAGATAAAGTAGAAGAAATTCGGGCTTTATCAAAATCATCTCGCAGTGGCAATGAAGCCGATCGCCAAGCGTTAATTGATGTACTCCATGCGCTTAGTGATGAGGAGCTTTTACCGGTTGCCCGTTCATTTAATCATTTTTTAAACTTAGCTAATGTTGCAGAGCAGTTTCATACCGTATCACGTTTTAATGATGTTGGTTTTTGCCAACTAAATCCTCTCACTCAAACATTAAAAACGTTAGCAGCAAAGGCCGAACAAGGTCAGCTTAATCATAATCATTTAGCCGACACACTCTCAAAACTCCACATAAACTTAGTACTAACCGCTCACCCAACCGAAGTGACTCGCCGTACTATTATTAACAAACATGTTGAACTAAGCGATTGTTTAGCATCACTTGAGCGCACCGATAACCTTGCGCAAGAGCGCGAAGCGATATTAAATCGAATTGCGCAGCTAATTAGCCAAGCTTGGCATACTGACGATATTCGTCGTTCTCGCCCAAGCCCAGTTGATGAAGCTAAATGGGGCTATGCGGTAATTGAAAATAGCTTATGGGATGCCGTGCCACGTTTTTTACGTGAGTTTAGCCAGCATGTTAAACAGCATTTGAGCCTTGAGCTACCAGCTAACTACAGTCCGATAGAATTTACGTCATGGATGGGGGGGGATCGAGATGGTAACCCGTTTGTAACCGCCGAGGTGACAAAGCAAGTACTCGATCATGGCCGTTGGATGGCGCTGGATTTATACCAGCGTGATTTAGAAACTTTGTGTGCTGAACTTTCTATGTCTGATGCCAGCGATGAGCTCATTAAATTGGCTGGGCAAGAGTTTGAACCGTACCGTGCTGTTTTGAAAGATGTTAAAAACCAAGTTGCAGAAACGGTGATGCATTTAAGCGCTAAAATTAAAAATAAGCGTACAGAATCACAAGATTTAATAACTGATATTAACCAAATTAAGCACCCAATTGAGGTGTGTTATCGCTCATTATTAAAATGCAATATGCAAGTGGTTGCTGATGGCTTGCTATTAGATGTGATCCATCGTGTAAATAGCTTTGGTTTGCGTTTGGCAAAACTGGATGTGCGACAAGACTCGTCAAGACACAGCGATGTGTTTTCAGAATTAACTCGTCATTTAGGTATTGGCGATTACAATCAGTGGGAAGAGCAAGACAAACAAGCTTTTTTACTGACAGAGCTCAATTCACGTCGTCCGCTAATTCCTAGGCATTGGCAACCAAGTCCAGAAGTGCAAGAGGTGCTCGACACCTTTGATGTTATTGCACAGCAAGATGAAAAAACCTTTGGTTTATACATTATCTCTATGGCACGAACTGCCTCTGACATATTAGCAGTGCAGCTATTACTTAAAGAGTCTGGCTGTGGTTTTGAACTGCCTGTGGCGCCTTTATTTGAAACCTTGGACGATTTAAACGATGGCCACAACGTCATCACCACGCTTTTAAATAATGAGTGGTACCGTGGACACATCAAAAACACCCAAAATGTAATGATTGGCTATTCAGACTCAGCCAAAGATGCAGGCATGATGGCTGCTGGTTGGGCACAATATGAGGCAATGGATAAGCTCGTACAACTAGCGGATGAACGCGGTATTGAGCTTATTTTATTCCATGGACGTGGTGGTACGGTTGGACGTGGTGGTGCGCCTGCTGCACAAGCATTGCATTCTCAGCCGCCGGGGTCGTTAAAAGGCGGGCTTAGGGTAACAGAGCAAGGTGAAATGATCCGCTTTAAGTTTGGATTACCCAATGTGGCATTACAAAGCTTAAATATTTATGCAGGTGCGGTACTACAAAGTAATTTATTGCCACCACCAGAGCCTAAATCACAATGGCGTGAAGTGATGGCATTAATTAGCGATGTGTCGTGCCAGCATTACCGCAATGTGGTGCGCCACGATGAAAACTTTGTGCCTTACTTTAGAATGGCGACACCTGAATTGGAACTGTCAAAATTACCGTTAGGCTCAAGGCCTGCAAAACGAAATCCAAATGGAGGGGTTGAGAGCTTACGTGCTATTCCATGGATTTTTGCGTGGAGTCAAAACCGGTTAATGTTACCTGCATGGTTAGGTGCATTAAGTGGACTTAAAGCCGCGCTTGAAAAATATGGGATTGAAACCTTAAGTGAAATGAGTTTGCAATGGCCGTTCTTTAGAGCACGTTTAGAAATGCTAGAAATGGTATTTAGTAAAGCGGATAGCTGGTTGAGTGAGCATTACGATAATGCGCTGGTGGAAGAGATGTATAAGCCTTTAGGTGTTGCCTTGCGAGAGGAACTTGGTGAGGCGATGACGTTAGTGCAATCATTAAGCCCACAAAAAAGCTTATTGGCTGATCAGCCTTGGATCAAAGAGTCTATTGGGCTTAGAAACCCATACACCGACCCGCTTAATGTATTACAAGTTGAGTTATTACGTCGTTCTCGTGGCGATGATAAAGGCAATGAAAATGATATAGACAATGCCTTGATGATCACTATGACCGGTATTGCAGCGGGTATGCGTAATACAGGTTAATCCAAAACTAGATTAGTTTTAGAGGGAACACGCGACGTGTTCCCTTTTTTTACGTTGAATAGGCTGGTATTTAGTTTGCCAACCTTTTACACTACTTAGCCATTGAACAAATAAAAACTATTATGGCTTCAGCAACTTTTAAAGTGCAACATAATACAGCACTTAGCAATTCACACATTTCATTAAACGTAGCGCAAACGCAAGCTCTACGCAGTCAATTAAAAACTCAACGCGGTATTTTATATTCAAGCGATATTAAAGCGCTTTGCACCGAGCTTAATGTTAGCGACGATGCATTATTACAAGGCTTAGTGCCTATGGCTTCAGAGTTTTCGGTTGCACCTATTTCCAAATTTCATGTCGGCGCAATTGTAAAAGGGCTCGATTCACAAGGAAACACCACTTTTTACTTTGGCGCTAACGCTGAGTTTGACCATCAAGCACTTAGTTTAGTGGTGCACGGTGAGCAATCTGCAATTAATAATGCCTGGTTAAATGGCGGTAAAAAAATTCTTAAAATAGCGATTAGTGATGTCCCATGTGGGTACTGTCGTCAATTTATGAATGAACTCGCTGATGCGAAAGAGCTTGATATTTTACTGCCAGCACAAAACTTTAAATTGGCAGAGTTATTACCTCATTCATTTGGACCAACCGATTTAGGCAATGAGCACAGCTTATTTAACCCAGCAGAGCAAACTAATTTTTTTGAAAACAAACAACTTGATGAAAAGCTGATGAGCTATGCTTTAGCGGCTTATGTGCCATACAGCCAAAATTACAGTGCAGTAAAAATAAGTACGTTTGAAAACGGTGATTTTTATGGCAGCTATGCAGAAAATGCAGCGTACAGCCCGAGTTTATCGCCATTACAAAGTGCTGTGAGTCAGTTGTTTTTAGCAGGACTGAGCTTTGATAAGCAAACAGTTAAATCAGTTACGTTATTAGAAACGGCTGGTCATGAAAACCAATCAGGGGTGGCAAAAGCCGTGTTAGCAAGCTTTACTGGCTTGCCAACACTTGAGGTTATTAGCGCAACATTAACCAAGTAACACTTTAGCGGCTTCAAGTACCACGGCAACCGATTTTTTCTCAATCTCGCCGTGGTCTACGTTAGGAATTTCTTGACGTGTTCTATTTACTAATACACCTGCAACACAGGCTGCTTGTAGGCCAAGAGCGGCACACATGGTAAATAAAGTAGCCGATTCCATTTCGTAGTTCATCACGCCTAGTTTTTGCCATTCTTCACAGCTACCCTGTAATGACTTAGGAACATAACCAGAATGCGTATCGTAACGCTCTTGTCCTGGGTAGAAGGTATCGCTTGAAGCGGTGATACCGATATGAAAATCGATGTTTAGGTTTTCACAGGCTTTTACCATCGCTTGAGTGGCAAAAAAATCAGAAACAGCAGGGTAGCACAGCGGTGCAAAATGCTGACTCGCGCCATCTAAACGAACTGAGGCTTGGCTAATTAAAATATCGCCTTCGTTAATGTGCGGCTGAATCGCGCCTGTTGTGCCAATGCGAAGAAAGCTACGTACGCCAAGTTGAGCCAGTTCTTCAACCGCAATTGACGTTGAAGGGCCGCCGATACCGGTTGAACATACAACCACTGAGTGGCCGTTTAATTGGCCTAAATAAATGTGAAACTCACGCGTTTGAGCAAGGCAGGTTGGATTATCTAAGAACTGTGAAATGCGTGCTGCACGATCTGGATCCCCTGGAACAATAGCCAGTTTTGCACCTTTTAAATCATCAATACACAGTCCTAAGTGAAATACCTTTTCCATAACTAAGCCTTTTTAATAAGAGTTGTTGTCAATTTAACATGATTACGAGAAACCTAAATGAAGTACAGGACGGATGTCCGTATTGATTTATTCATCAACTCTGAATATTCAATCAATGGCTAAAATTACTAACAAAATGAGCCAGTTGACTTGTTTGCTCAGACACTATATTCATACCTCAGAGCAAACCAGTAGCTAGCTAAAAGAGTTGTTAGCTAAATTTTAAATTGTTTATATTCATAAGGTTAGTTAGTAGGTTTTGTATTGTTTTGCCACTGACCTAACCTCGCAAAACACAACGTTCAGTGATTTTTATAACCACAGACAATTAATTTTTAATTTATTCAGCGTTCGTCGTTTTGCATAACTACTCAATAATAGACAAGATATTCAGATTGAAAAAGGGTTTACAATGAGCACACAATTTCAAGCATTTAAAAATAAAGTTGAACACTGTTTATGTGCACCTGGCGACGGTGTATTCACGGTTAATACGGCAAAAGAACGCAAAGCAGCACTCAGAAATAAATTATATGGTCAAACTGAAAATGTCGATGCTTTATGGCGTGACTCGCTAAATGAATTACCTAACTCACCCCACAAAGCGGTTATGCTGGGGATTAGCTCTGATTGTGGTGGTGGTATTTTACGCGGTGCAAACTGGGGGCCTTTATTTTTACGTTCAGCTTTAATTGACCAGCAAACACAGTGTCGTTCATTTGACTTAGGTGATGTGCGCGTAATACCGCATTTATTACACGATAAATACTTAAACGAGGCAACAATTACCAATTGCCAAAAAGCGCTTTATGGCAATGACAATAACGATCATTTCGTAAGTCCACTGTCTATTACCGAAGATGTATGTGACAGCTTTTATGCAACATTCCAAGATAAAGGCATTTTTGGCATTGGTGGCGATCATTCTATTAGTTACCCGCTGACAAAAGCGTACTTAAAAGCAAAGCGTAGCCAAGGTAAGCGTACGGCTATTATTCATTTTGACGCCCACACCGATTTATTGGTTGAGCGTTTAGGCATCGATTTATGTTTTGGCTCTTGGTGTACCCATATTTTAGAATTTTTACCCGCGCCACATCATTTAATTCAATTTGGTATTCGCTCAAGTGGTAAGCCTAAATCACATTGGGAAAGTACCTTTGGCGTTAAACAGCACTGGGCTGCTGAAATTATTGAGCGTGGCGCAGCCGCTGTTGCTGCCGATACAATCGCGCAACTAAAGGCTGACAAGGTTGATGAAGTGTATGTAAGCTTTGATATTGACGCATTAGATGCTCAATTTGCTTCAGCAACAGGTACACCTGAAGAAAATGGATTAACACCACAGCATGCGCTTGATATTTTGTCAGCCATTGCCGATGAGTTTCCAATAACCGGTGCAGATATGATGGAAATCGCGCCGTTTACCGACAGCTCATTAGTGGGTCAATCAAGCTCAGAGACGACGCTTAGAGAAGGCGCTAAAATTTCAGCATTCTTAATTGCAGCAATGAATCGTTAATCCTAAAGGTCAAAATTGGCTATTTGTAAATAATCCGCTATATTAAATTTGCTTTTATCAAAAAAGTAACATCTTAAATTTTATATAGTGGGTTATTGTGACTAAGTGGTATTGTGTATTATTGTTCATTGTAAGTCATCATTGTGCGGCTAAACTTACTGTTGTGACAGAGAACTTTGCGCCTGCGCAGTATCTGGACGCGAATAACAATTTAGTAGGTGATGCTGCCGATAAAGTCCGATTAGTGCTTGATAGCGTAGGTATTGATTATTCAATTTCTGTAAACGATTGGAGTATGGCTTACAATATTGCACTGAGAGATCCCCAAACCTGTATATTTTCTATTTCTCGTTCGCCTGAGCGGGAACATAATTTTATTTGGTTTGCTAAGCTTGCCCAATTTGACACTAATTTTTACTCCCTTAAAAGCAAAGGTATTTCCTTAACTAATTTAGAGCAGGCAAAGCAATACCGTATTGCGGTTTTAAAAGATAACTACAGCCATCATTACTTACTTTCAAAGGGCTTTAAAGAAAACGAAAATTTAATGCTGTTTAGTAGTTTTGATAATATTTTTAAGATAATCCAAACCCGAAGTTCGAGTATTGATTTAGTTGTTATACCAGCGCAGCGAATAAACCATGAACAATCTCATTTATTAAATAAATTACAACTCGAATTACTCATGCCCATCAATGCCCATCAAGCCCCTTTATATTTCGCCTGTAATAAAAATCTACCCGATAACGTAAAGCAACAACTTAGCGCGGCTTTTTCTTCATATGAGTCTAAAC
>NZ_LYRQ01000047.1:0-36501 GCF_001661605.1 Pseudoalteromonas sp. MQS005
GAGCCATTAAGCTAACTTGTACTAATTACCCGTGAGGCTTAACCATACAACGCCAAACGCGTTTTATGTGATAGTGAAACAAGCGAAGAAGTTAATAGACTAAAGTAGATACTAGAAGACTTTATTATCAGAAATTCCAAATTTTAGTTAGTGCGTAGCGATACGGATTAACACCAAATTTGCTTGGTGACAATAGCGTTTTGGACCCACCTGACCCCATGCCGAACTCAGTAGTGAAACGAAACAGCGCCGATGATAGTGTAGCATTTGCTATGTGAAAGTAGGACATTACCAGGCTCCAAATAAGAGAAAGCCCGACTAGAAATAGTTGGGCTTTTTTACGTCTGCAGAAAAGTGAAAATGCAGGTTCGAGGTGAAAGGTATTAGGTAACAGTAAAAGAATCAGCGCCTAATGCCGACTCTATACATTTGCTATGAGACTCTCTACGCTTTGGGCACTACGCCATTGCCAGGCTCCAAATTAGAGAAAGCCCGATTAGAAATAGTCGGGCTTTTTTACGTCTGCAGGAAGTGAAAATGCAGATGCAAGATAAAAGGTAACAGGTTAAAGGAAGAGAATTGATCAGAGCCTAATGCATACTCCATGCATCGGTTATGCATTCTCTATCGTTATCGGCACCATGACTCCAAACACGAAAAAGCCCGACTAGCAGTCGTTGGGCTTTTTCGTGTTTGGAATAAAGTGAAAATGCAGGTCAAGGTAAAAGGTAATAGGTTAAAGGAAGAGAATTGATCAGAGACTAATGCCTACTCCATGCATCGGTTATGCATTCTCTATCGTTGTGGCACCATGATATTCTACTGCCTTATAGCTACGAAGTAGCGCAGCGACTCTTAATACAAGAAAGTTCGACTTAATCAGCAGCTTTAGTCACTGTAAAAATATAATTTTGCTTTGTTAGTGGCTTTGATTTAGGATCAAAACAGTTTAAAACCAATATTGATTTGCCTGTGTATAGATTATTAATTAGCGCCTTATCCATTTTCTTTTGTGTTTCTGTATCTGCAGTTGAAGTAACTGATCTATATCAAGATATTTTGGTCGTAGAAGATAAATCTCGTGATGCGCGTTTAGACGCTAGTCGCAAAGCGCTTCTTAACGTACTAGTAAAAGTGAGTGGTGATAAAAGTGCAGATGAAAATCAGATAGCACAGCAACGCACCAAAGATATATCTGATTATATGCTGAAATTTGAATACGATGAGCGTATTCCTGGAACGCTTAAGTTACTAGTTAAATTTGAAGCGCGAAAGATCAATGCACTAATAAAAGATCTTAATTTGCCGTTGTGGGGAGCTCAACGCCCACTGGTTGCCATCTGGTTAGGCATTGAAGATAACAGGCAGCGAGAGCTGGTTACTCAAGAGAGTTATCCTCAGTTAGAGCAACTGATTTACGACAAAGCAAGCCGCCGCGGTTTACCGGTTGTTGTGCCTTTACTCGATTTACAAGACAGACGGCTTGTTGGTGTCCCTGAAGTTTGGGGAAATTTTTCTGGGCCTGTAGAAGAGGCATCTAAACGCTACAGTGCTGAGCGAAGTATTACTGCTAGAATGTATCAAGCGTTTAACTCTGATAATTGGGTACTAGATTGGCGCTTTACCAATGATGAAATGTTTGAATCTAACCGTATCACTGGCTATAGACAGCAAATTGTTGCGCAAATGATTGATGATTTAGCACAAGGTTTAGCTGGTGAATATGCGATTGATCCTAATGCTTATTATGAGCAGCGTACTGCCAATTTAACTTTAAAAGGGACTGAGAGCTTTGTTGATATTGAATTGGCTAAGCGCCGCTTAATGAATCTAAGCGTAGTAACTCAAGCTGTTATTCTACGCAAAACACCCGATTCGGTTGAGTTTGAGCTTCATCATACGGGGACTGTGAGTGACCTTAAAAAAGCCCTTGGCCTGGATAACGCCTTTAAAGACTATGTTGATCCTCGTGCTTTTTATCACATAGTTGATGAGCAAAGCCTAGAGTATCAATGGGTTGTAAATTAATGCTAACTCAAGAGCCAATACAAATGGCATTGCCGGTTACTTTACCGGACGATGAAACATTTGCATCCTACTTTGGCGGTGAAGACTCACTCGAGGTAAATCATCTCAAAGATAGCTTTTCTAAGCTTGCTCACTCTTTTCAGTATACCTATTTGTGTGGCTTAGGAGATTCTGGTAAATCTCACTTACTATATGCCACTTGTATTCAGGCACAAGAGCGTGGCTTATCTAATATGCTGCTTTCCATGCGCGAGGTCATTCATTTTGGACCAATGGTTTTAGATGGGCTTGAAGCATTGGATGTATTGTGTATTGATGATGTGCACTTGGTAGCAGGCAATGATGCATGGGAAAAAGCGTTATTTAACTTTTTTAATCGCTTTAATGAGCCCAATAAAATGCTGGTAGTGACTGCCGATTTACTGCCTAACATGCTTAATATTAGCTTGCCCGACTTAGAATCCCGTTTAAAGTGGGGCACTACGTTTCAAATTCGTTCTATGAGTGACGATGATAAAGCACAGGCGCTGGTTAAGCGTGCAAATATGCGTGGGCTTGAACTGAGCGATGAATGTGCGCGATTTTTATTAACGCGTTTGAGTCGTGATATGCGTGCTTTATTGGATGTATTAGACAAATTAGATCACGCATCCATGGCTGCACAACGAAAATTGACTATTCCTTTTATAAAATCAACGCTAAAGCTGTAGTAGGTCTAGAATCTAGACCCTGCTTTCAGTTATCATTAGCTAACTAAATTGTAATCACCTTCTGTGAAAGATCAGGTATCGAATGAACTTAGAAAACATATTAGCGCAAGCACTTGAGGCGGTAGCCAGTGCCAGTGAAATCGCGCAGCTAGAAGAGATCAGGGTTAACTATCTTGGTAAAAAAGGCGAAATTACCAGCTTACTTAAAACGTTAGGTAAAATTGCCCCTGAAGAACGTAAAGAAGCAGGCCAAGTAATTAACCAAGCTAAGCAAGACGTGCAAGTTGCGATTAATGACAAGCGTGAATTGTTAGCAAGTAAAGCATTAGAAGAAAAACTAGCAGCAGAAACAATCGATGTAACTTTACCTGGGCGTGTTATGCCATCGGGGGGTTTGCACCCAGTAACTCGCACCATTGAGCGTATTGAAAGCTTCTTTGGTGAACTTGGCTTTGCTGTTAAATCAGGCCCTGAAGTTGAAGATGATTTTCATAACTTTGATGCGTTAAATATACCAGAGCATCACCCAGCTCGCGCCGATCACGATACCTTTTACTTTAATCCTAAGCTGGTTTTACGTACTCAAACCAGTGGTGTACAAATTCGTACTATGGAAACTGAGCAACCGCCACTGCGTATTATTTCGCCAGGGCGTGTATACCGTAACGATTACGACCAAACACACACGCCTATGTTCCATCAGGTGGAAGGGTTGATGGTTGATACTGATGTAAGCTTCACTGAGCTTAAAGGTATTTTACATGACTTTTTACGTAACTTTTTTGAAGAAGACATGGAAATTCGTTTTCGTCCTTCATTCTTCCCGTTTACAGAGCCTTCAGCAGAAGTGGACGTGATGGGTAAAGACGGTAAATGGTTAGAAGTATTAGGCTGCGGCATGGTTCATCCTAACGTACTTAAGTCTGTAGGCATCGATCCTGAAAAATACACAGGTTTCGCTTTTGGTATGGGTGTTGAGCGCTTAACCATGTTGCGTTACGGCGTAAACGATTTACGTGCATTTTTCGAAAATGACTTAAAATTCCTAAACCAGTTCCGTTAAGAGTGAAGAGATAAAATGAAATTTAGTGAAAAGTGGTTAAGAGAGTGGGTAAATCCTGCAATTGATACGCAAGCTCTTTCGGAACAGCTTTCAATGGCTGGTTTAGAAGTAGATGGCGTTGAGCCGGCAGCAGCCAAATTTAATGGCGTTGTGGTAGGTGAAGTGGTTGAGTGTGGCCAGCACCCTGATGCAGATAAACTACGTGTAACAAAAATTAATGTTGGTGGTGATGAACTGCTTGATATTGTTTGTGGTGCACCAAATTGCCGCCAAGGTATTAAAGTTGCAGTTGCCACTGTTGGCGCAGTGTTACCAGGCGATTTCAAAATTAAAAAAGCCAAACTTCGTGGTCAGCCTTCACACGGCATGTTATGTGCGTTTGATGAGCTAGGTATTAGTGAAGAAGGCGATGGCATTATGGAATTGCCACTTGATGCGCCTATTGGTGCCGATTTACGCGAATATTTAGCGCTTGATGACAACATTATTGACGTAGATTTAACACCTAACCGTGGCGACTGTTTAGGTATTAAAGGGCTTGCCCGCGAAGTCGGCGTACTTAACAGTATTGATGTAAATACATTAAGCATTCCAGCGGTAACCCCGACAATTGAAGACAAAGTATCTATTGAGTTGGTTAACGATGATGCATGTCCTCGCTATTTAGGGCGTGTTATTAAGGGCATTAACCTAGACGCTGAGACGCCATTATGGATGGTTGAAAAGCTACGTCGTAGTGGTGTACGTTCAATTGATCCGGTTGTTGATGTGACTAACTTTGTATTATTAGAGCTTGGCCACCCAATGCATGCATTTGATTTAAATGTGATTGATGGTGGAATTAAAGTACGTAGTGCAACCCCAGGTGAAGAGCTGGTTTTATTAGACGGTAATACGGCTAAATTAAATGAATCGACATTAGTGATTGCCGATCATCATAAAGCGCTAGCCATTGCTGGTATTTTTGGCGGTGAGCAATCGGGTGTTACTGAAAAAACAACTGATATTTTACTAGAAAGTGCATTCTTCAACCCAGTGGCTATTGCAGGACAAGCACGCAGCTATGGTTTGCACACTGATGCATCTCATCGCTATGAGCGTGGCGTCGACTTTGCACTACAACACGATGCCATGGAGCGCGCTACAGCGTTACTTCTGGAGATTGTAGGTGGTAACGCAGGTCCAATCGTTGAAGCTGTTGCTGCAGATAAACTACCAAAAGTAACTGAAGTGCGTTTACGTCGTTCACGTTTAGACCGTGTTATTGGTCATCACATTGACGATGCTAAAGTAACCGATATACTTACGCGTTTAGGTCTTGATGTTAAATTTGACAATGATAGCTGGAGCGCTGATGTACCAAGCTACCGTTTTGATATTCGTATTGAAGAAGATTTAATTGAAGAAGTAGCACGTGTATACGGTTATAACAGTATTCCTAATGTGGCACCAACTGCAAAACTTAAAATGACCACACATGATGAGTCAACTGTTGCACTGAGCCGTTTTCGTAATGCACTAGTAACCCGTGGCTATCAAGAAGCCATTACTTACAGTTTTGTTGATCCTAAAGCGCAAGCTATTTTACACCCTGAGTGTAATGCATTGGTATTGCCGCACCCAATTTCAATTGAAATGTCAGCGATGCGTGTAAGTTTAATGCCTGGCTTATTAGCATCTGTTGCCTATAACCAAAACCGCCAGCAACCACGCATTCGCTTATTTGAACACGGCCTTAAATTTATCAGCGATGAAAGCGCAGAAAATGGCGTTTACCAAGTGCCGGTTATTGGTGGTGTTATTACTGGGCTTGTGCATGGCGAGCATTGGGTTGAAGAAAAACGTAACGTTGATTTTTACGACCTAAAAGGGGATGTTGAAGCATTACTTGCTATTACCAATGATGTTAGCCGCTTTGAAATTAAAGCCGAGCAATCAGATGGCCTTCATCCTGGTCAATCAGCTGTTATTTATGTTGATGGAAAAAAAGTAGGTTTCTTTGGTGCATTACACCCTCAAGCGCAAAAATCGTTAGATATCAATAACGCTACTTTTGTGTTTGAAATTGAAATGTCGGCATTAGAAAAAAGAAATTTACCGCTGGCTGTTGGGGTGTCTAAATTCCCATCAAATCGCCGCGACATCGCTATTTTAGTACAAGACAGCGTTAAAATAGGTGATATTTTAAACGTCATCGGAAAAGTTGGCGGAAATCAATTGGTTGACCTAAACTTATTCGATGTGTATAAGGGCAAAGGTATTGAGCCAAATTATAAGAGTTTGGCGATTGCTCTAACACTGCAAGCGGTTGATAGAACACTCGAAGAGAAAGATATCAATCAGGTAGTTGATAACGTGGTGGCCGCACTGGCCGAAAAGTTTAATGCATCGTTGAGGGACTAGATATGGCGCTTACTAAAGCCGACATAGCTGAACACCTATTTGAAAAGCTCGGGATCAATAAAAAAGATGCCAAAGATTTAGTTGAAGCGTTTTTTGAAGAAATCCGCTCAGCGCTTGAAAAAGGCGAGCAGATTAAGCTCTCTGGATTTGGTAACTTTGATCTTCGAGATAAGAAAGAAAGGCCGGGACGTAATCCGAAAACGGGAGAAGATATCCCAATTTCAGCACGTCGCGTGGTTACCTTTAGACCGGGGCAAAAGTTAAAAACCCGTGTCGAAGTAGGCACAAGCAAAAAATAAACAAAAAGGCAGCGTAAGCTGCCTTTTTTGTATCTGTTTTATTATTTCCGGGGGGAAATAAACGTTCCTTGATCTATTTGCTGCAAAGTCTGCTCGGCTAACCTATCTAAACTCTCTAAATTCTTTCCTTGTGCTATTAACTGCTGCTCAATTAACAGTATATCAATATGTTCAATACCAGAGAGCTGAGCTATTTTGGCAAAAATATAAGCATGTTTATATTGTTGATGTTTATAAAACAGGCTGATCAAAGACATATATATTTCAGGGTTCGGTTCATGCTTGGCTTTATTCAGCGCTAGCGTGTTGTATAAAAAATTAATCGCTTTTTCTTCATCAACCTTAATGTAATAAGACGCCAAGTAAAATTGCATCTCAGCACTTTGTTCAACTTCTGCAGTATGTTCTAAAGCGAGCAAACGTGTTAATGCACTTTCGTCATTGTTTCTTGACCAATGATAATAAAGCAAGCCCGGGTGGCTGGTGTGTTTTGTCTGTTGATAAATCCGCGCCATTTCCCTCATGCTCGTTAAGTGGGCATGTCGGCGAGCCGTGGTTTTGCTTTTTAGTTTTATGTGCTGAATGTTGGCTGCCAAAGCAATACATTGATTGTAATGCTCAAACGCTTTAAGTAATTGATATTTGTGCTCATCGGTTGGTTGTAAAGATTCAAGGTGACGAGAAACAATAGTACGTTCTCGCTGCGCTTTACAGTGACTATCTTGGTTAAGATCATTACACATGGCCGGCGATTCAACGCAAATATCTTCAACGGTTAAAGATTCTTCACAGCCTGTAAGCAACATTGCAAAGGCGAGGGTTATGCGCTTAAAAGCCATCCGAGTCTCTCAATTATCAATAAAGTATTATTCTAGCCTAAACTTTAGTCTCTAACAGTAGAGAATAAAATGAGATTAAATTAGAATAGACCTGCCCGAAGGAATGCGTTGCTCTCAAAATTCGATGCATTCTTAGGCTATCCGTTCAAAATTGTTTAATTAGGTAAAAAAAATGACCTCATCTCACGAGTTAGAATACACAAGTAGCTGGCAAGAACGTCAAGATTACGCAGAAAGCATGCAGCCTATTATTGGTAAATTGTACCGTAATCGTGGTATCGAAATCGCTGTTTACGGCCGTCCATTAGTAAATTCAAGCACTATTGATATTATCAAGTCTCACAAATCAGTAGCTCAATTTGAAGGGACTAAACTGCGCCTACGTGAAAGCTTCCCATTCTTAGAAGCTATCAGCAAAATGGAATTAAATTCTGCCCGTATCGATATTGGTAAATTAGCATACAGCTATTTATACACAGATGCAGCGAATGGTCGTTCAGTAGAAGAGTTTGTTAAAGATGAACTTGCTGAAATTGTTGACTCTAAACCAAAAGCACCGCGTGACGTTGTACTTTACGGTTTTGGTCGTATCGGTCGCTTATTAGCGCGTTTATTAATTGAAAAATCAGGCCCGTATGCCGATTTAAACCTTCGCGCTATTGTTGTGCGTGGCGGTAAAGATGGCGATTTAGAGAAACGTGCAAGCTTATTACGTCGTGACTCTATCCATGGTCCATTTAATGGTTCTATCACCATCGATAAAGAGCGTAATGCAATTAAAGCGAACGGTAGCTACATTCAAGTTATCTACGCTAACTCGCCAAGTGAAGTTGATTACAGCGCCTACGGCATCGAAAACGCATTAGTCGTTGATAACACAGGTATCTGGAAAGATGAAGCCGGCCTTGGTCAGCATTTAGAATCTAAAGGGGCTGCAAAAGTATTATTAACAGCGCCTGCTAAAGGTAATATTAAAAATATCGTTTACGGTGTAAACAACCAAGATATTTTACCGGAAGACAAAATTGTCTGTGCAGCAAGCTGTACAACCAATGCGATTACGCCAACACTTAAAGCATTAAACGATCAGTTTGGTATTAAGAATGGCCATGTTGAAACGGTTCACTCGTACACTAATGACCAAAACTTAATTGATAACTACCACAAAGCAGAACGTCGTGGTCGTGCTGCGGCGTTAAACATGGTTATCACTGAAACAGGTGCAGCGAAAGCGGTTTCTAAAGCATTACCAGAGCTTGAAGGTAAACTAACAGGTAACGCAATCCGTGTACCTACACCAAACGTATCGTTAGCTATCTTAAACTTGAACCTTGAAAAGAGTACAACGGTTGAAGAGCTTAATGCGTTTTTACGTGAAACAGCACTTCACTCAGACCTACGTGATCAAATTGATTACACAGCATCAACTGAAATCGTCTCTACCGATTTAGTGGGTAGCCGTTACGCAGGTGTTGTTGATTCTCAAGCAACGATTGTTGATGATAACCGCGTAGTACTTTACGTATGGTACGACAATGAGTTTGGTTATAGCTGTCAGGTAGTTCGCTGTATGCGCGACATGGCAGAAGTCTCATTCCCAAGTTTACCTCGATAAACATATGAGCAATTAAGAAAAGCCAGCACTTGCTGGCTTTTTTAGGCCTGAAGATTTTTAAAGTGAAGCGGTTATGGTACGCTTTATTAAATTGGGTACGCGTTTATACACTTTTAAAGTGCAGTGACACGTATTTACCTCTTGGCTAAATGCCTTAGTCAAAGACACACAGTTAACTAATAGGTTTGTTGTAATGAAAATCAGTAGCAATTTCGACAGTGGTAATATTAAAGTTATTGAAGCCACCGATCCGTTAAATATTCAGCTAGAAATTAATAAAGATCATCAGTCTGAGTTTTATCAGTGGTTTCACTTTCGTCTTGAGACAACGCCTTATCAACTTCATCAGTTAAATATTAATAATCTTGATAAGTCTGCATACCCTGATGGTTGGGTAGACTACCAAGCTGTCGCTTCATACGACCGTCAAACATGGTTCCGTGTACCGTCTTCGTATGAAAATGGCACATTAACATTTGAGCTTGAGCCTGAGTGCAGCAGCGTTTACTTCGCCTATTTTGCTCCTTACAGCTACGACCGTCATTTAGATTTATTATCATGGGCACAAAGCCAAGAGCTTTGTCAGTTAGAGACGCTAGGTCAAACCCTAGATGGGCGTGATATGAGTGTGCTTAAGATTGGCCAGCCAAGTGCAGATAAAAAAGTCATTTGGGTTACCGCTCGCCAACACCCGGGTGAAACTATGGCAGAGTGGTTCGTAGAAGGCTTATTACACAAGCTACTTGATGATGAAGACCCACATGCTGCAGCGTTACTATCAAAAGCGGTATTCTATATCGTGCCAAACATGAATCCAGATGGCAGTGCTCGTGGTCACTTACGTACTAATGCTAAAGGGGTTAACTTAAATCGTGAATGGCAAACGCCAAGCATGGAAAACAGCCCTGAAGTTTACTTGGTGCTTAATAAAATGCGCGAAGCAGGCTTAGACATGCACCTAGACATTCATGGTGATGAAGCTATTCCATATAACTTTGTTGCCGGTAGCGAAGGTATACCAAGCTATGATGCACGCTTAAAAGGTTTAGAAGATAGCTTTAAAGCCGCGCTTTTAACTATTACTCCAGAGTTTCAAGATACGCATGGCTACGATAAAGACGAACCAGGTCAAGCTAACTTAACAGTAGGTTCATCAGCGACCGCTGAAGAATTTAAAGCGCTTACTTACACAGTTGAAATGCCATTTAAAGATAATAATGACTTACCTGATCCAGATTACGGCTGGTCAGATCGCCGTTCATATCAATTTGGTCAAGACACTTTAGCAGCCATTGTTAATGTTGTAGACAACTTAAGATAAAACGCGTGTTTTAAAGGGTATCAATAATTTTGATGCCCTTTTTATTTTAGGCTAAACCGGCCGTATCAAAAAATAAAAATCATTTTCCACCTTCACACTAAAACGTTTCAATACACCTTCTCGACAGATTTAATAACCTATAATTTTAATCAATTCCCACTTAGTTAAACCTTGTCTTAGCAGGCTCAATATAAATAAACAATAAGTTGTTTTGAAAATTAACTGTTAACAAGGTTGGGCACTTAAGTTAATATCGATTGAACAATAAGAAAGACGAAAAAGATTAACCCCTTATTTCGTAAAGCTTATGACAGGTATTCTGAGTAGCAGAGTATGGTAATTAATAATAATAAATATAACTGTGAGGATGTTCATGGAAGCTTTTGTAAGCGCCGTTAATGATGTTGTTTGGAGTAATGCACTCATCTATTTATGCCTAGGCGCAGGCTTATTTTACTCCGTACTAACTCGATTTGCTCAAGTTAGACATTTTAAAGAAATGTGTAAGCTATTATTTAGCCCTAACACCTCAGAAAAAGGGATCTCATCTTTTCAAGCTCTTGCTGTTTCATTGTCTGGCCGAGTAGGGGTTGGTAATATTGCCGGTGTTGCAGCCGCAATTGGTTTTGGTGGCCCTGGTGCTATTTTCTGGATGTGGGTTGTTGCTTTTTTAGGTGCAAGTACTGCATACGCGGAGTCAACATTAGGTCAAATTTATAAATTAGAAGAAGACGGCCAATACCGCGGTGGTCCAGCGTATTATTTTGACCGTTGTTTAGGACAAAAGTGGCTGGCTGTATTATTTGCTGTATCGGCAATTATAGCCTGTGGGGTTTTCTTACCAGGGGTGCAAGCAAACGCTGTAGGTAATGCATTCACTCAAGTATTTGGTGATGGCACTATGGTCTCTACAAGTTTTGGTGACGTAGGCAGCTTTAAACTCGTTGCGTTGGCTATTATTCTTATTGTTTTAGCGTTTATTATTTTTGGTGGTATAAAACGCATCGCTAATTTTACGCAAATTGTTGTGCCATTTATGGCGCTTGGTTACATCGTTCTCGCCTTAATAGTGGTATTCATAAACTTAGACAAAATACCGGGTATTTTCTCACTCATTATTGGTGATGCATTTACAGCTCAAGCAGGCTTTGGTGCCGCAATTGGCTGGGGTGTTAAGCGTGGAATATACTCAAATGAGGCCGGTCAAGGTACAGGCCCTCATGCAGCGGCTGCAGCAGAAGTTGATCACCCTGCACAGCAAGGTTTAGTTCAAGCTTTTTCTGTTTATGTTGATACACTTTTTGTATGTACAGCAACGGCATTAATGATCTTAATAACGCAGCAATACAACATTGTTGGCGAATTACCTGCGGGCCAATTCATTGTACAAAACGTTGATGCAGCAACTGAAGTGGGGTCAGCAGCGTTCACCCAAATGGCGTTGTTTAGTGTATTTGGTGGCTTTGGAGAGGCGTTTGTAGGCATCGCCTTATTTTTCTTTGCTTTTACCACCATACTTGCTTATTACTTCATTGCAGAGACGAATATCGCTTACCTAAACCGCTACTTTAAAGGAAGTATTCCGCTTGTAGCCGTAAAACTTGTCATTATGTTTATGGTAGCCTACGGCATGGTTAATAGCTCAGGTTATATTTGGACTATTGGCGACATAGGCGTTGGCTTAATGGCGTGGATCAATATATTGGGTATATTAGCCATTTTCTTTGTCGCTAAACCGGCCTTAACATGTTTGAGCGATTATGAAGACCAGAAGAAAAAAGGTGGCCAAATCACATTTGATCCAGTTAAGTTAGGGATTAAAAACGCCACCTTCTGGGAAAAGCGTCTTGAAAAGCAATCAAAAGACGCTGAATAAACAGACCCTAATAACCTAATATGAACTATTGGGTTAAATTCAAAAAAGACAAAGAGCAATAAAACAAGTACAATGAAAAGCGCCGAAAGGCGCTTTTTTTATGCGTAGTATGGAGAGAGATGTATGGCGATTATTCGTTGCCCCAAATGTGCAAAATCAATTTCAGATAAACATCCGCAGTGTCCACATTGCCAAAGTAACGTTGCTGAATTAAATGCCGAGCAAGTTCAACAACTTCAACGTGAGCAGCGAATTAAAAAGCAGCAAATGTTTATGAACCACTCCTTTTTAGCGCTGATCTTATTTTTAGGTGGCTTCTTTTGTTTGTACTTCCTACAACCTCAAGAAAAAACACTTCAGTGGTATGCGTATACCTCGGCCATTGGCATTGGCTGTATTTGGTACCTTATTAACCGTATTATTTTAGTGACTCTGAAAAAGAAAAAATGACATGAATATTGACAACCTAGTACAGAATATTACTCCAGAATTATTTGAGCGCTTACAGTATGGCGCGGCAACGGGAAAGTGGCCAGATGGCACGCCTTTATCAGATGAGCAAAAGCAACAAACAGTGCAACTAGTGATGTTGTACCAAGCAAAAGTAGCACAATCAAACGAGCAGTTTACCATTGGTGCAAATGGAGAAATGATCCAAAAAACCAAAGCGCAACTACAAAAAGAATTCAAATCAGATAACGAAATAGCTAGGTTCAGTGAAAATGATCTTTAAACACCTTTTTACACCAAAATGGAAACACCCAAAGCAACAAGTTCGTTTAGATGCGATTGAAAAACTTGATGTGGCACGTGACGTAACAATTTTAAGCACTTTAGCCCTTGAAGACTCATCGGCTGAAATTCGTCGTAAAGCACTGCAAAAAGTAAACGACTTACCACTGTGGTGGAAAGCTTACAAACAAGATCAGGCATTGAAAGATGTTGCTGAACAACAAATCTCATCGGCTGTATTAAACAGTGAAAGTAGCTTATCGGCGCAGATTAAAAATGAGTATATTGAACGCTTTGCACCAGTTAAAACCCTTGAAAAACTAGCATTTGCTGAAAAAGAACTGCAAGTGAGAGTTAAGCTATTAAAACGCCTAGCTAACCCTAAACTGATTGAGAAAGCCTTTAAAGAAGCAAACGAAGAGCTGCAAAAACAGTTAGTAGATTTAGTCATTACACAGCAGCTAACTAAAGCACTGTTAAAGCATGCTCAAGGTGAAGCCAAAGTTGCTCTTGAAAGTCATCTTGAAAACGAGCGTTTAGCGCTTGAAATGCCATCGCAAGTTGAAAACGCAACCCGTGTTATTTTAGCCAAGCTTAATGCACTTCGTGATAAAAATGACTACGCCATTGTTGACCCACAAGCTGCCGAACTTATGGCACAGTGGCAAGCTCTAGAATTAAAATGGCTAAGTGAGGAACATGTAAAAACCCTTGATGCTAAATATATTTCAATTACCGATAAGCTCGATGCACACATTGCAACCTTAAAAGCGCAACATGAAATAGAGCAGCAACGTTTAGCGCAGCAACAGCGCCAAGTGTTAGCGTTAGCTACGTTAGAAGCATTAAGTGAAGAAATTGAAAATGCATTGCAACTTGGATTAGAAACCCCAGAGCAAATTCAGCAAGATTGGCTTAATGCAAAAGTAGCACAAGCAAAAGACACACTAGATAAAACGCAATTGATGGCTGATCAGCAATCAAAACAAGTGATTAATAAGCTTGAGCAACTATTTTTACAAGTAGCCAAGTTACCTGAGCTAACTACGGCGATCAAAGAATATAAAATTGCCTACAGTACGCTTATTGAAATAAAACCTGCAGAGCAACTTAGTGATTACGATCAACAGTTAACAGCGTTCAATGACACATTTAAAACTGCACGTAGTCACCTAAATGTACTTAGCACTGATTTACAAGCGTCATTCAAAACTCAGCTTAACAGCCATAAAAAGCAATTTTTAGCCGCAATGAGCGAACTCACTAAGCCGCTTGAAAAAACCCAGAGCCAAGCTAAACGCAAGGCACGTGATGTAAAACGTTTAATTGAAGAAGGGCGCTTTAACGTTGCATTTGGTGTATTTAAAGGCTTCGAAGAGCTATTTAACGAATTGACCGATAAATATCAACAACCGTTGGTTAATTTAAAAGCCGACCTAGAAGCGCAATTAGCCGATGCTAAAGATTGGCAAAAATATGCGGCCGCACCAAAACGTGCAGCACTTTTAGAAGAAGTAACAGCGTTAGTTGATGAGCCGTGTAACGATCCACAACAGCGCGCTGATCAAGTTAAAGTACTTCGCAAGCGTTGGAACGAACTTGGACGCCTTGATACAGAGCAAGAAAAGCAGCAAGGAAATGAGTTTGATGAAAAAATTGAGCTTCTGTTTGCACCGTGTCGCAGTTATTTTGCAGAACAAGAAAGCCAGCGAGAAGCGGCTAAAGTAGAGCGTGAGCAACTAATAGCGCAAATTCATTCGCTGCACTTACAAGCGACAGAGGATGCTGATTTAGATTGGAAACAATTTGAAAGTCACTATAACCGATTACAAAAAGCATGGCGTAGCGTAGGTAAAGTTGATCCTAAAACATACCGCGTATTAAACGAGCGTTACAAGGCAGAGCAGCAGCTTGTTGTATCTTCACTTAATGCGTTTCACAAAGGCAATGCTGCACTTAAAAATGAGCTTGTTGAGCAGGCGCAACAGCTATCGCAAAGTGACAATCTAGCAGAGGCGTGTCAGCAGTTAAAGCAGTTACAGCAACAATGGCAGAGTATAGGTTTTGCAGGCTTAAAAGCTGAGAATGCACTGTGGCAAAAATTCCGTGAGTTTAATGATGCAACATTCACTAAACGCAGCGAAGAGTTTGAGCAGCAAAAACGCGAGCAAGGTGAGTCAGATAAGCAGGCTACAGCTGAACTTAATGAGCTAGAGGCGGCTTTAAATAGTGTTGAAGGTAAAGCCCAGTTACTTGATTTGCAAACCAAAGTTAAAGGGTATAAGTCATTTAAATCGTTAACGCCTAAAGTATCCGCTTTGTTGTCAGCCATAGATGAAAAGCTAACAGGGTTAGTTGCTAAAAATGAGCAGGCTAACTTAGATGCATTATTTGTTGCGCTTGAGAATAATGATCCGGTGCCAAGCCAGTTTACTGGTGCGGTAAAAACGGCATTAAGTACCGAGCAGTTGCTCACGCGTATGGAAATACTAGCCAACGTTAGTTCGCATGATTCCGCGCAGAGAATGGTTGAGCAAGTGGCAATGCTAGATGACAAACACCGCGGTGACCACGCTGATTTAAACTATTATTTAAAGCAATTAATAGCGCTCAGCGAAGGTTCAGTCAAAACTGACACACTAGCAAGGTTAAAAGTTATTTTTGCTGTAAACTGACTTTTATCAACTAAAATAAAAAAACCGCTATTAAAGCGGTTTTTTATTATGGCTACTTACTGCCAAGACGATTAATGAATAGGGTTTTGCATGAAAATTTTTGTTTTTATTTCACTATTATTTTTAACTGCCTGTAACAGTACGCAGGGTATTTCGGTTTATTCATTTACAAATTCAGAGGTTGAGTCGTTACTAAATAAAGAGTTACCTAAATTAAGTGAAAAAGTTAGCCTGATGGGCTTACCTGTGCAGTTTGATGTGAATGATTTAAGCGTTAATATTGGCCCAGATAATAGTGATTATGTTTTATTAGGTGCAGATTCTAGCGCCGAGATTAATGCTTTTGCATTAAAGTACCCAGTGCGCTTAAAGCTGCAAATACAGGGCACTCCTTTTTATGACAGCGAGAAAAAAGCGGTATTTTTACGTAATGTTAAGTTACTCGACTCAAGCATTGATGCCGGTGGCTTTAAAGGTAATTTAGAAGTGCTGGATAACGAGGCGATGGATGTCATGAATGCATTTTTAGCGGTTAACCCTGTTTATAAGTTAAATATGAACGACCCTAAAATGGCACTGTTAAGTAATTTACCCTTAGATTTAAAAGTAGTCGAAGGCGCTATTAAGCTAGTGCCTCGGTTATAATTTAGATCCAATAAGCGCAATAAAACGTATAGGTTGACCTTATTATTAATAGATTAGGTTAATTATGGCTAATGAGCGATCCGTTCCCACATCTCGACTTTCACGTTTTGCAAAGTTAGGCTCATTAGCCACTGGCGTCGCCACGAATATGTTAGTGGGCGGGGCTAAAAGTGCGCTTTCTGGTAAAGGCTGGGATAATAAAAGCTTATTGCTTCAGCCTAAAAATATTGAAAACCTAGCCACTCAGCTATCGCATCTTCGCGGTGCGGCAATGAAGCTTGGGCAGCTGCTTTCAATGGATGCGGGCGACTTATTAACTCCCGAACTTGCTCAATTACTGTCTTTATTGCGCTCAGATGCTAACCCGATGCCACATAAGCAACTGGTTAGTGTTTTAAAAGAGCAGTGGGGAGAGGATTGGTTATCGCGTTTTTCTCATATTGAGCTCAGGCCGTTTGCGGCGGCGTCCATTGGCCAGGTTCATTTAGCTTATAAAGAAAATGGCGCGCAGCTGGCAGTTAAAATTCAATACCCTGGAATCGCAAAAAGTGTAGTGAGTGACGTAGATAACGTGATCACTTTACTTACCTTATCGCGGTTATTACCTAAAGAGCTGGATATTAAACCCTTAGTGGCAGAAGCCAAAGCACAGCTATTAGCCGAGGCCGACTACACTCGAGAAGCTGAGTATTTAGCACGTTACAAAAACCTGTTAGCAGATAACGCGCATTTCAAAGTCCCTAGCGTGTATCCCCAGCACAGTACTGCGCAAGTGCTAACTATGGAGTATGTAGATGCCAAGCCGATAGAGGGCATTACATATTTACCACAATCAGAGCGAAGTCGGGTTGCTGAGCAACTGATTGATTTATTTTTTAAAGAAATGTTTGTCTTTAATTTAATCCAAACCGACCCTAACTTTGCAAATTTTCATTACCAACCTGAATCACAAAAAATAGTGTTATTTGATTTTGGTGCCACACGAGAAATTACCCCAGCGCTAAGTAGTGCCTATTTAGCTTTATTTAAAGCCGGTAGTAATAACGATCGTGAAGGGGTGCTCAATGCCGCCACCGATATTGGCTATTTTAAAGATTCGCTCAAAGACAATTACAAAGAAAAAGTGATTGATTTATTTTTAATGGCCTGCGAGCCACTGCGCTATAACGGCGAGTTTGATTTTAAAAATAGCGCGCTTGCTAGCAATATTAAAGATGCAGGCTTGCAGTTAAGCGCACAGTCGCAGCAATGGCATACGCCTCCTGTTGATGCGTTGTTTGTTCACCGCAAGCTAGCTGGCTTGTATTTAATTGCAGCACGGTTAGAAGCAAAAATAGATATTAAGGCATTATTTAGCCATTACTAGGTGCTAAAGCAAGAGAGAATTGGCATAATACTCGCGATATTTCACGAGGTCTGCAATGATAAAAAACTTTTTAAACGATCCTACTTTATTACTTAATGCGGTAGGTGAGGGCATATATGGATTTGATTTATCTGGTAATGCGGTGTTTGTAAACCCAGCCGCAGAGCGAATGACTGGGTGGACGGCCGATGAATTATTAGGAAAAAAAATACATCAATATCATCATCACAGTCATGCAGATGGCACGCCTTACCCTGCCGATGAATGCCAAATTTACTGCACCATGTTTGACGGCAAACGCCGCGAGGTTAAAAACGAAGTATTTTGGCGTAAAGATGGCAGCGCCTTTGCTGTTGAATATACCTCCACGCCTGTTTATAAAAATAGCCAGCTTATTGGTGCCGTGGCTGTTTTTCGCGATATATCAGCGCAGCAGCGAACCCAAACCGCGCTCCAAGATGCTTTATCGCAAGTAAAGCATTTAAGCGAGCAGCTCAAAGATGAAAACGACTACCTTACTGCCGAGCTAAATCAGGATTGGCAAGACTCAGGGCTAGTAGGGCGCAGTGATGTATTTCAACGTATGTTGCAGCAAATACAGTTAGTGAGCGAAACCGACAGTACGGTATTGATACTTGGCGAAAACGGTACTGGCAAAGAGCTGGTGGCGCGTAACTTACATAGATTAAGCAAGCGCAATGAGCAGGCGTTTATAAAAGTTAATTGTGCGGCGTTTACCCCTAGCTTATTAGAATCGGAGTTGTTTGGACACGAACGAGGCTCGTTTACCGGCGCAAATGAGCGACGTAAAGGGCGTTTTGAACTTGCTGATAAGGGCACTTTATTTTTAGATGAAGTGGCAGAGCTGCCGTTAGAGTCACAAAGTAAATTATTACGAGTATTACAAGAGCGCGAATTTGAGCGAGTAGGGGGCAGCCAAACCCTAAAAGTTGATATTCGTATCATTGCTGCAACCAATCGTAACTTGTGGGAAATGGTACAAGCAGGGCAGTTTAGAATGGACTTATACTACCGTTTGAACGTGTTTCCTATCAAAGTACCAGCACTAAAAGAGCGAAAAGAAGATATACCTTTTTTATGTCAAAACTTAATTGCTCAAATAAACAAGCGGCTAGGTAAGCAATTACAGGGGTTAAGTAACAAAGCTATTAGGCAACTACAAGCCTATGACTGGCCCGGCAATATCAGAGAGCTGCAAAACGTGTTAGAGCGAGAAGCTATTTTATCTACACAACCCACACTGCAGTTAAGTCAGCCGCTAAAAGCCGGTGATGCGAATGCTGTTAACCCAACGCTTACACTGGATGAGGCGCAAAGGCAGCATATTATCTCCGTACTGATGTTATGTAACTGGAAAATTGCAGGCGAACAAGGCGCGGCAAATAAGTTGGGCTTACCTGAGAGTACGCTTCGCTCAAAAATGCGAAAATTAGCAGTGCATCGTACTCGTTAACTCGCGATATATCGTGCATGTCGTTAGATGTCGCGAATTTTCGCTTTGGTGGTATGTGTAAAATCAATTAATATCAATAAGTTAAATTAACTTTCACTGTGGTCTGAAAGTTGCAAAATCGTACTTAATACCCGTCACTATTAAGTAAGTAACATGAAGTTTGATATTAAAGAAGAAGACATGATCATTAAGCCCTACAAAGAAGAAGGGCCGATTTATATACGCGAGCAAAAAGGGTTTTTTCAGCGTATACGCCGTAATTTAGGTTGGCTGCTAATGCTCAGCTTTATCGCCATTCCTTGGATTCAATATAACGGTCAGCAAGCGGTTTTATTGGATGTTGCCACCCAAAAGTTTACTATTTTTGGCCTAACCTTACTACCTCAAGACTTTATGATTCTCGCCATGCTATTTATGGTGGGGGCGTTTGCGTTATTTTTTGTGACCAATTGGCTTGGCCGTGTGTGGTGCGGCTATACTTGCCCGCAAACAATTTGGATGTTGATGTTCTCTTGGGTGGAACAACGTATTGAGGGGACGCGTAACCAGCGTATTAAGCTTGATAAAAGCCCATGGGATATTACCAAGTGGCGTAAAAAAATTATTAAGCACAGTGCATGGCTGGTTATTTCACTCTTAACTGCCACTTCTTTTTTAGCGTATTTTATTCCAGCTAAAACCTTATACCTAGAAATGGTTAATTTTGAATGGTCTGGGATCACCAGTTTTTGGGTGTTTTTATTTGCATTTTGTACCTATGGCAACGCAGGTTTTTTACGAGAAAAAATGTGTACAGTAGCGTGTCCGTATTCGCGCTTTCAATCTGTTATGTTTGATAAAGACACGCTGGTGGTAACCTATGATAGCGAACGAGGTGAAAACCGCGGCCCACGTAAACGTAAAGCCGATCCTAAAGCGCTTAATTTAGGTGACTGTGTAGACTGTAACTTATGTGTTGAAGTATGTCCTGCTGGGATTGATATTCGCAATGGACTGCAATATGAATGTATTAACTGTGGCTTATGTATTGATGCCTGTGACGATACCATGGATAAGTTTGGCTACGAAAAAGGCTTAATTAAATACGCCAGTGAAAAGCAAATGGCTGGGCAAAAAACTAATCCATTTAGGCTTAAACTTGTAGGCTATGGGGCGTTAACTGCGCTATTAATTTTATCTATGTTTGCTTGGATGTTACAACGTACGCCTATCGAAGCCTCAGTACTTAGAGATAGAAACGCATTGTATCGGGTAAATTACGAAGGCTTAGTGGAAAACCCTTATACACTCACCATCATTAACAAAACGCAGCAACCTCTGCATTATTCTATTTCAATTAGTGGGTTAGAAGGTGCGAGCTTGCAAAGTCCTAACGCCGTGTTGGTAGAGCCAGGGTTGATGAAAAATGTTCCAGTAACGGTTACTGCCGATGGATATGATATACCCACGAAGGTGAGTAAGCTGCAGTTTAAAATCACCGCACAAGAGGACAATAGCATTTCAATTACTAAAGAGAGTCAGTTTTATAAAAACTAGCCTATTCGGTTTTTCGTTGACTATACCTCGGTCGTGTAATTAATTTACTCGGCTGAGGTAAGCTGACTTTTTATAAATGCCTTAGCGCTTGGCAAGTCATCAAATAAGCAATCTTGTAAATGAGCATCACGGCCTGAGCTGTGCATAATCCGCTGTAATTGCCTTATAGCAATAGGTGAGGTGAGGACAAACGCACTGATCAAACAGTTATTAGTGCCCATTGTTTGGCTTACATCTACCATGTTTTTTTCTGCATCGGGGGTAGCAGCAATCACTTCTGGGGAGTGGCTAATATAACCCCAGGGTAAATGCTTAAACGGTTCAATGATATTTAATAGAGCGGCTTTAAAATGGTTTAATAACTCAGGATTTAAGTTACCTTTAAACTGCCCAATAACTATATTACCCTCAACGCGCAAGCTATAACTGCCGTAGTTATTTTCAAATTTCAATAGCCGCTCCTTTTATTTATTATCCAGTGTACCGTTCACTTATTAATAATGTAGTCCAACGCACCCGAAATTGCCGCAACTTGCGCTAATATGCACTCTTCAGGGTTGGCCGTTGCACTATCTGGGTAAACTTCCGTGGTTGTAACGTAGGTCGCATCAGATAACCCCATGCATAAACCTAACTCTTTTGCTGCATAGTTTATTACCCCAAATTGTTCTTGAGGTACACCAATTAATTGTTTATTTTCATCGCTTGGAGCGATGTGTGTAACCTTTTCAACACATTCAATAATAGCTTTTTGAAAAGCAGGCTCTGGTTTGTTGCTGTCAGCGACTAAATAAAAACCGTCTGGAATATTCCAATTAGTATTTATTTTACCTTCGCGCGCTGCAAGTGCAGGGCGAAATTCACTGTTATCTGAATCAGTGGTTTCATGTAAATCGATATGCGCGATTAAATCAGTATTTAAAGATTGCACATAATTCATTACCAATGCAGATTCTTGCGCTGGGCTGCCCTTATAAAAAGAGCGATTAGGGTCGACCGCATCTGGGTTCCAACGATTAATTGTTTCATAACCCCATGGGCTAATACAGGGGGTAATTACAATATTAAAGTGCTCAGCATACTGATTTGCCAATGTTTTAGCGAATCTTAAAGCGCCATGTACACCACTGGTCTCGTAGCCATGTACGCCGCCAGTAATTAAAACTGTGGCTTTGTTTGTATCAAAATTAGTGGTTTTTAACGCGTACAAAGGGTAGCTACCTGCGGCATAATTAAGCTCACCGTATTGCTGTACTTCTAGGGTGCTTTTAAGTTCATCAATTAATGTTACGACTTCTTGTTGATAGCTTCGCTTAATTTTTTGTGCCTCAAGCCATTGGATTTTATTATTGTTGTTCCACTTCTCACCAGGCGTACCAATTGGGTAACTACTGTTATTCATATTAAACCTTTACGTTGAATTATCTCTGCGGGCTATAGAGCACATAGACCATAATGACGAAAATAAAGCGTTAGCTTAACGCTGACTAAAATAGCGCGCAAGTATATGCGATAGTCACTGCATTAGTTAATGGCTGAGCTTGAATGCGGATAGTGCCTTTGTTGCATAAAGTCTTCTAAAAACCATGCGGCAAACTCATGTCTGCCCTCTACATCGGCTTTACTATAAATGTCTGATGCTTGTTGGCGTACTGTTTTTTCTTTAGTGCTTCTAAGCGCGCTAATTTCTTTAAAGCTAAGCCCTTTGAGTAATAGCATAGCTACTTCCTGCTCGCTACGAGTGAGTGTCCACTGAGAAAACTGCGTTTGTATAACACCACTGTATTGATGACGCGCGTCTTTCATTTCCTGCGATATGTTGTTTAACTGAGTCACAGAACTGTGTAATTCGCGCTTAAGGTTAATAATTTTTTTAGTTCGCGCGTTAATATCTTTAATTAAATACAGAGCACCCAAGCCAGAAATAATCACAATTAAGCTCTCAGTAAAAATATGCCACTGCGGCACCCCTAATTTTAAATCCATGATCACGTCAAAAAAATTTAACACCATGATCACCAATAGCGTTGCTGCGATTATTTTATCTTTCATTAAGTTCTCTAATATCAGTAGGTTAAATTTGCAATGGACATATGTACTGTACTGCCAAAATAAGGGTTTATAAGCATGTTAAGGCATTTGCCTAATGATTTAACCGTCTAAAAAAGTCATGGTTGATTCTATAAAATTAATCAAATGTGAACAAACTAAATGCTGTTAAATTTTACAAAAAAAATGCTTCATTTTTTGCGTATTCAATATACGTTATTTTTCTTCTTTACGGTGACTTTATTAACATTTAATCCTGTGTTTGCTTCGCAAAATTTAGCACCTGTAGGGCTTTCTTCACTCAGTGGTTTTGATGTTGAATTTGCGCCGATTCAAAAAACAGAGTTTATTAACGGGCAAAGTCTAATTGGTGAAGTCAATTTCAAGCCAGGGGTCAATTATACGGTGCTGTTTGCGTTTGATGTACAGCAGGTTCGTTACTTATACCCTAACGGCAGCATGGTAGAAAAGGGCGCCACTATCGCAAGCGTTGAGGGCAGTGATGTTCACCATTTTTTAGATGCCTATCAATCAGCAAAAGATATGCTCGCTATTGCTAAAAGCCATTACGACATAAACCAACAGCACTTAAAAAACAAAATAATAAGAAGCTCTGAATGGGTTGAAATCACAAAAAGCTATTTTGAAGCCAAGCTAAATTTTGAACATATGCAACATCAAATGGCATTTTTAAACATTGATGATAATGAAAACGTGACCTTAGTGAGTCCAAAAACGGGCATTTTAAAACTCACTAATGAGTCGGGAAACCGTGTGATGGGTGACACCGCGTTTGATATTATCGATGCAAGTAGTATTCGCGTTAAGATTAAAGTCCCTCTTAGTTTTACCAACACGTTAGCGCATTTCAAACTGTCACAAAGTTGCAGCTTAAATATTGAGAGCTATGACAGTATTGCAGATAAATACCATCAAATTGTGTGGGCGTCGCCAAGCTCAAATGAGTGCCAGCTTAGACTGGGGCAAACTATCAAAGTCACACCGGTAAATAAATTAACGGGCTTTAAAATAGCAAAGTCAGCGGTGTTTGAATTTGAAGATGTTAATTACATTGCTTTAAAGTCTGGCGATAACCTTGAGTTACTGCCGATTGAGCTCAAGGGTACACAAGGCAAAGACTATGTATTTACTGCCAATAAAAACCTAGATGATCAGCAGGTACTAATAAGCTCGGTAAGTGCGCTACAAGGTATGTTGCTTCACTTAGGGAGAGAGTAAATGTTAAACCAGCTTATTAAGTTTTCACTTACTCAGCGTTTGTTTGTTAGTATTTTTGTTATTGTTGCTATGGCCATTGGTGCTAAATCTTGGTTAAGTATTCCGGTGGATGCTTTTCCAGAAATATCGCCCACCCAAGTTAAAATAGTTTACAAATTACCCGGCATGAACGCCCTTGAAATAGAATCGCAAGTAACACGGGTGATTGAAACCGAATTACTGGGTATTCCGTCACAGCAAATGCTGCGCTCTACCACTAAGTATTCTATTACCGATATTACCATTGACTTTGAAGAGGGCACCGACATTTATTGGGCCCGTCAGCAAGTTAATGAGCGTTTATTAAATATTTTGCCCACCTTGCCCAGTAATATTAGTGGCGGCATGGCGCCAATGAGCACGCCTTTGAGCGAGGTGTTCATGTTTACTATAGAAAGTACTCACTTATCGCTGATTGAAAAAAGAGAGCTTTTAGATTGGCAAATTCGTCCATTACTGCGCACTGTAACCGGCGTTGCAGATGTAAATAGCCTTGGCGGCTTTTCAAAAACCTATGAAATACTTCCCAATACTTTATTGATGCAACAGCATCAAGTCAGCTTTGATGAAATGAAGTTGGCAATCACGCAAACGAATCAAAACGGTGGCATAGGGCGCTTAGAAAAAGGCAACGACACCTTAATTCTGCGCACTGAGGGCAAATACACCGATATAACCGCCATTGAAAATACCGTGATTAAATCCACTCAAAATAAGGTTATTCGGTTAAGTGATATTGCAACAGTACACGTTGGCAGTTTAACCCGTTATGGCGCAGTCACTAAAAACAGTGAAGAGGCGGTACAAGGGCTTATAATTGCGCTTAAAAATAGTAATACAGCGCAAGTTGTTGCAGATGTAAAAGATAAACTTCGCACCATTGAAGCTTCATTACCGCAAGGCACAAAAATTAATGTGTTTTACGACCGCTCTAACTTAATAAATACCGCAATTAGTACCATTACCAGCGCATTAGGCCAAGCGATTATTTTAGTGATAGTGCTACTTGCCTTGTTTTTAGGTGATATTCGCTCTTCATTGGTGGTGTCTTTGTCTTTACCTATGTCGGCATTGCTGACATTTATAATGATGAAGCAGTTTGATTTATCGGCTAATTTAATGAGTTTAGGTGGCTTAGTGATTGCCATTGGTATGCTGGTGGACTCATCGGTAGTTATTGTTGAAAACATAGTGAATCGGTTGGCTAACAATCAGCACCTCCCTCGGCTGCATGTTATTTATCGCGCATGTAAAGAAGTCGCGGCGCCAGTGTTCTCAGGCACAATCATTATAATTATTGTGTTTTCACCGCTATTAATGCTAACAGGGTTAGAAGGCAAGTTATTTACCCCGGTGGCGCTCACTATCGTGTTTGCCATGTTAAGTGCGCTGTTGTTGTCGTTAACGGTTATTCCAATTTTAGCCTCATTGTTATTAAAAAATGAACCCGTAACCCAGCCTAAAATGGTCACGCTATTACAAGGTTTTTATACTAAAACACTTGCCCAAGCAATTAAAAAGCCGGTGGCTATTAGTGTTATATCAGTTGCTGTTTTAGTGCTCAGTGGGGTGTTATTTCAGGGGCTTGGTAAAAGCTTTATGCCCGTTTTAGATGAAGGCGACATTATTGTGCAACTGGAAAAATCGCCGAGTATTTCCTTGCAAGCCTCGCTGGATATCGATAAACAAATTGAAGCCACACTGCTAAAAAACACCCCAGAAATCGTACAAATTGTTGCCCGTACCGGCTCCGATGAACTCGGGCTTGATCCTATGGGGTTAAACGAAACCGATGTGTTTATGGAATTAGCGCAAAAAGATACGTGGCGTTTTGACTCCAAAGCGCTGCTAATCGAGGATATTCGACAAACACTTACGCAATTTCCAGGGGTAAATATTGGCTTTACTCAGCCAATACAAATGCGGGTATCAGAAATGCTCACCGGTGGCACCGGTGATATTTCGATTAAAGTATTCGGTAATGACATTGCGACACTTGCCTCATTAGCTGAAAAAATCACGGCACTTGCCACTAATATTGACGGTGCAAGTGATGTGCAAATGGCGCTTATCGAAGGGGGTAAATACGTAAATATTAAACTTATTCCTGAGGTTGCTAGTCAGTTTGGTTTAACCACCGAAGGATTAAGCGATTATTTAAAGTCGCAATTAGAAGGCTTACAGGTATCGGCACTGCAAGAAGGAAACCGCGTGATCCCTATTGTGTTTAATGCACAAAAAGGCGACAGCGCAGCACACTTTGAGTTATCGTCAATGAGCGCATTAAAGCAAAAGCTAATTTTAATGCCCGACAACAGCCTACTACCACTTGAAGAGGTGGCTAATATTAGCTTTAAAACAGGGCCATTGTTAATAGAGCGAGAAAAAGCAAAGCGCTTTGCTTCTGTAAGCGTAAATGTGGATAACCGCGATGTGGTTAGTTATGTAAATGAACTGGAAGCTAAAATTAATAGCAGCATAAAGTTACCCAGTGGTTTTACCTTGTCGTTTGGTGGTGAATTTGAAAGCCAGCAACGTGCAACACAAAACTTGCTGGTGCTTATTCCAGTGGCATTAATACTAATTTTCATTATTTTATTTACCACGTTTAAATCCTTATCTAAATCAACGCTGATAATTGCTAATATTCCGTTTGCATTAATGGGGGGAGTGATTGCCCTATTTATAAGTAATGAATACCTGTCGGTGCCTGCATCGGTTGGTTTTGTTGCTTTACTTGGCGTAGCGGTACTCAATGGTATTGTGATGATCAGCTACTTTGAGCAAATGAAAATGTTTTCTGCCAATGTAACGCAGCGCATTTTAGATGGCGCAAGCAGACGCCTTCGCCCAGTGTTAATGACAGCCACAACCGCCATGTTTGGTTTACTGCCACTGGTATTTGCCACCGGCCCTGGCGCTGAGATTCAAAAACCATTGGCAATTGTGGTTATTGGCGGGTTAATTACCTCAACAATTACAACACTTTATTTATTACCTATCTTTTATGGTTGGTTGGAGAAAAAACATGGCTGAACAGTTACTTTTTACCCTAAATGTACCCACAAACATAAAAGATGAAGTGGTTGATATATTAATTGGCATAGACTGCATTACCGGCTTTAACTTAAAAAACATTGAAGGCTACAGCAAGGAGCACAGTGAATTTGATATTGCCGAGCAAGTAGAAGGTCATCGCAGCTTTTATCAGTTTGAGGTGCATATATTACTAGCGCAGCTGCAAACAATTAAAACGGCATTAAGCCCTGTGTGCCAATACACCCCATTAAAATATTGGGTTACGCCTATTGTTGAAAGCGGGCATTTGGGGTAATTTACTATTTAATGTTAAATGCTGCTGAAATATCTCAGCAGCATTTTAGCTGTACTAGCTTATTCAAACACTCCTTTTATAACTGCATGGGTGTTTTGCACCATTAATGTGCCGTTAGCCCATACATACTCAGGGGTTAGGGTCTCTTTATCAAGAAGGACAATATCCGCGTCGCTCGCTGTTTTAAGACGGCCTTTATCAAGTCCTAAAATATCGGCAGGGTTACTGGTTATGCTCATTAAAGCGTGTTCAATAGGGACGTTATATTGCTTAACTGCTTGCTGAAACGAGGTTAATAAAGATGCCTCTTTGCCCACCTCAAGCCCTAATAAATTAAAGTCTTTATCAAAAATAGGTAAACTGGCATGGCCATCTGAGCTCATAGTGAGTTGATTTGCGGCTACACCTTGCTCCAAGCAGTAGGCAAGGGCATGGGCTGCTGCATATTCACCATGGGCTAAATCATAGTCGGTTGTGCTGGTGGTAAAGTCGATAGTACCGCCCTGATCACAAAAGTGAATACCGGCATCAAGAAGTGCTTTATTGCGGTTCATATGCGTAGGATAAAACTGTTTAAGCTTAATATCACTTTGCTGGGCCACCTGATGTAAAATAGTTAAATGGCTATCAACAGGGCCAACATGAATACTCACAGTGCCTTTTTTACCACTGAGCATACCGGCTACTTTGGCCTCTGCTGCCAATTCTGCTAATTGCTGTACCGTAGGTTGGCTACTACGATGATCAGAAATCGCCACTTCGCCAACACCTATAAACTCCTCTATATACATGATGTCGTCAGTAATTGAATGGGTGAGTGTTTTCGCGGGTAAATGATACGAACCGGTATGGCAAAATACATTAAGCCCTTGCTCTTTAAGGCCTTTTGCTTTAGCAACCAAGTTGGTAAGTGTACGTGAGCTTGAATCGGTACCCAGTGCGGCCACCACCGTGGTGGTGCCCGACAAGGTTGCATCGGTTAGGTTCATTTCAGGGGTGCGGCTGGCAAATCCAGCCTCGCCACCGCCACCGGTAATATGCACTAACGAATCAACAAACCCCGGCGCAACCAGCTTATTTTTACCGGCAATCCGTTTGACGAGTACACTGCTGTCGAGGGTTATATTTTCGTCAATAGCAATGATTTTACCACCGCCAATTAAAACATCTTGTGTGCCTAGGAAGGTAGGTGCATAAACGGTTGCACCTTGAATTAAAGTTAACATAACAAATTCTTTTTATTGATAATTAATAAAGTAAGCAAGAAATATAAAGCCGCTTGCTAATACAAAAAGTGCTAGGGCAAAACGCCAAATAAACGCAGCCCACTCTCCCCAATCTAATTTCACCACACCTAAGCAACCAATTAAACTAGCTGAAGTGGGAATTAAAATGTTGGTTAATCCATCTCCTAATTGAAAGGCCAATACCACAATTTGCCTTGATACATTGAGCAAATCGCCAAGTGGAGACATCAGTGGCATAGTGATGGCAGCTTGCCCTGAACCCGATGAAACAAAAAAGTTAAATACACTTTGAAACACCAGCATTCCCCAAGCTGCAATGTAATCTGGCACACTGGCTATGCTGCTTGCACAGTAATAAAGCAGGGTGTTGAGGGTTGAGGGAGTGGTTAAATCACTACCCCCTAATAGTAATACAATGCCTTTAGCCAATGCGACCAATAACGCCGCTGGCAATAATTCTTGTGCACCGTGTTTAAACGCATCCGCGCACTCATTCGCGGTTAGCTTTTTAAACACGATGGCAATTATTGCACTGATAAGGCCAATGCAAAAAAACTGTGCAGCAAGCTCAGGAATATAATATTGGCGCGCCATCACCCCCCATACAACCCAAGCTATGCCCAATACAAACACTAATAATGTGAGTGCATCGGCTAGGCTAAGTTTAATCGTTGGCTGACCACCCGTTTTTTGGACTTGTGTTTTTATCCGTTTTGCATAGCGCATTGTAAACACAAGACCTACAAGGGTAAAACAAGCCCACGCTAGCATACGAAAGCCTGCACCAGAAAACACCGGGATTTCAGCTATCGATTGCGCTATAGCAATGCTAAACGGGTTCATCCATGAGGTGGCAAAGCCTATTTGCGTGGCCACATAAGTTGTAAGTACAGTGACTTTAGCGTCGTAGCCAAGTTGTTGCATAATAGGAAGCAGCACAATACAAAAGGCAATAGCCTCTTCGCCCATACCAAAAACCGCGCCGCCTAACGAAAATAGTAAAAACAGTAAGGGAATAAACAGCCATTCAACCCGCTGGGTTTTATTAATAAGTGCCATAATGCCGTTATTAATCGCACCGGTTTTCATAATAATGCCAAAGGCACCGCCAGTGATCAAAATAAACGCCATTACGCCAATCGCTGCACCATATTTATCACCCGACACGAGGCCTTCAAACAATACATTAGCTAAACCAATCTCGCCACCTTGTGCAAAAACAGGTGGTGATTGTTGGTCGTTAACGGCTTGATATTGTGAAAGCTGCACAGTATGGCTGTCAGGCTCTGCATTAAATACCCCAGGGGTAATAAATACCGTGGCCATATAGGCAATCACTGCCACGCAAAGCAAAATGATGCTTGCATCGGGCATAGAAAATTGTTTTTGTTTCATAATTTCACTTTAATAAAAGGTCATTGTGTTGATGCGTAAATAAACGCTTAAACGTACTTTAGCACTTAATAGGCAGTGTCACTGTAGCCATGACCTGTAATAAAAGGAATGCCGCAAAGCGTTTGCTTTGCGGCTAAGCGGTTAAAAACGGTAGCTAATACTTAATTTGTAATTAGCACCTAGGGCATTATGGTTGATTGAATCAAAGCCACGGCTTGAACCATAAAGTGTGGGTGGCTCTTTATCAAAAATATTATTGATACGCGCGCGCAAAGTCAGCGATTTATTAACATAGTAACCCGCTGATAAATCCCAAACGAGCCAGTCATCAACCTGATGCTCACCTTTTGAGTCTAATACGCCAAGTGAATCTAGCTCATCAATTTCACGGCTACGCAGACCTTCTATATCATCTTCGTAGCTGCTGGTGTAGTTTGCACCTAAGTTAAGGTAGTAACTTTGCGCTTCCCAATCTATTGACATACGCGCAATATTTTCAGGATAACGATATGTACCCACTAGCTTTTCAATTGAGTCTGAGCCCGGTTTGTTGCGTTCAAATTCAAGGTAGTGAGTACCGTCAAAAGCGAAGGTTAAGTCGCCGCCAGATAACGCAAAGCGATGGTCAAATTTAATATCAATACCCGCTAACGTTTGTGTGCCGGTATTTTCAAGCGGAATGACATGGTCGCGGAATAAGGGTAAGTAGTCTTCACCAGGACGGGGATTAAAGTTATCTGGGTTTTTATCGCCAGCTTTGTTATCTTCATCAACATAGTTAGCTAAAATCTCAGTAAGATTAGCGCCATCTTGCTCGATATTTAAACCGCTATTGTCAAAGACACCACATAACTCATTTTCGTAAGAAATACCTTGCTCGCCTTCTGGGACAATACCGCAATGGCGCAGTGATGCATCAGTAATGGCGCGATCGAGTACTGCAGTCATGTTGGTATCAATCACTTCTTCGTGATCAAACTGCCAATAATCAACGGTTAAATTAGTATCAGCGCTTGGGCTCCAGGCAAAGCCAACACTAATAGCCTCAGATTCCTCAGCTTTAAGGGCTTGATTACCAAGTTCGAGCGAGTTAACGCTTACCTCAGTACCTTCACCCATACAGTAAAGATCAGACACCGCTTGGTTTGCACCACAGTCAAAAGTAGATTGTGTGGTTCTTAATTTAACGCCAGCCTGTGTTAATGATGGTGCTCTAAACGAGGTTGACCATGAACCACGAACAACTAACGAATCAGTTGGGCGATAGCTCAAACCTATTTTAGGATTAAAGGTGCCACCAAAATCATCGTAATGATCGTATCGACCTGCTGCTTGCAGCTCTATTTGCTCTGTGAGTGAAATACTTAATTCAGCAAACGCTGCATATTGAGTGCGATCGGCTTCTGATAAACTAGAGCCAAAGCCAAATACATCAACAAGATAGTCTTTATCTGCTTGAGCTTGTGAATCAAGCGAAGGAATGTCGCTTAACTCTTCACGGCGTGCTTCTACCCCAAATGAGGCATAGGCAGGTAGGTCGTTAAAGGTAAATAGCTCACCATTAAAATTAGCATCCCAGCCGTAAACTGTACTTTCTCCGCTGCGTGTTGGGCGAGCTTGCGCTGTTGCCAAAACGGCATCATTAGCGGCGTCGCCTTGAAGGAAAGGGTTGTAAAAAGGCAGCAGTTCTCCCGATGCACAGTTTAAGTCAGTACCGTCATAACTTGCCAGCGTACCGTCTGAACATAGCTCGCCGGTGATGGCGCCATGGAACTGGTAACGATTATAAACTCCTGCAATCGCTTCTTGCTCTGAACGTGAGCGAGAAAAGGTTACCCCAGATTCCCAACCCCAATCACCAATTTCACCACTTAGACTGCTTACCAAGCGAAAGTTTTTCGTTTCTACTTCCACTGTTCTTGGGGTATTAAAGCGGGCATCAAAGCCAAAACCATACACTTCTCGGCCACTTTGAGTATCAAATGGGTCAATGTAGAGTTGATCCATTAAATCATTACTTCCATCGGCATTATCGTAAATAAATAAGGCGTCTTCTAAAACATACGGGCCATCGTCGTCATTAATTTGGTTAATAGGTGAGGGCGATGAATACGCTTTTGCCTTGGTTTGGCTGTAAAAAAAGTCAGTGTGCCATTGTAGACCACCGAGCTCACTATTAAACATAAAGCCGGTTGAAAGGCTCTCAAATGGGGTATCTAGGTAGTCATCTTGATTAGGGTAGTAAGCACAAATTTGTTCACCAAATTCAGTAGTCACTAATTCGGTTTTACAGTTTGGTGATGGAAGTTCGTTACCGTCTCGGCTGCTGAAATAATAAATATTCGGTGAGTTCTCCAGCTTAGGTAAATATGAGTAACCATTAACTAATGAAGGTGAAGCGGTATAATCGCGATCGGTCGCTTTAAAAGCGTTACGGTCATATATATCTGCAAATACCGTTAAGTTACTCTCGCCTATTTTTGTACCATACACTAAGTTTAGCTGCTTTTTACTTTCATCATGCTGATCAAAGCTATCGGCAAACGAAGTATTGATTTCAGCGCCTTCAAAATCATCTTTTAAAATGTAGTTAATAACACCTGCCACAGCATCGGCACCATAGACGGCTGATGCACCTGTGGCTAAAATATCAATGCGCTCAATGGCGGCGAGTGGAATAGAGTTTACATCTACAAAGTTTTCAGTACCTGCAGCAAACGAACTAGGTGCAACTCGGCGACCATTTATTAATGTCAGCGTTGCCGAAGGCCCCATGCCTCTTAAGCTGGCAGCTGATTGACCCGCTGGTGTAGAGGTAGACGTACCGCCACTTTCAGAGGTTGAAAATGTGCCGCTTCCGCCCTTAAAAACAGATAAATCTTTGAGTAATTCATGAATGGTATTAGCGCCAGAGCGTTTAATTGCATCTTGGTCTAGTACGGTTAATGGGATAGTTCCTTCAAGATCAACGCCTTTTAAGCGAGATCCTGTTACTTCTACTCGTTCAATGTTGGTGTCGGTGTTGGTTTCTTGTGCATATGCAAAAGTGATCGGGCTCAGTAAAGCGCTTACTGTTGCCGCAATTTTTAGTTGACGAAACATCTTAAATACCTTTTGTCTTTTTAAGCGCACAAAAACATACAAACAGATCTGTGGCTTTTAATTGTTATATTTTTAGACAGGGCAGTGGTGAAATGACACGCTAAGCCCCTCACTGTGAAAAAGTGAGGTGGTGGGCTACTCGTCAAACCACTCCGAAAGGTAGTGTGGTGAGTAGAAATATGTTGTAAGCAAACGTGCTTTTTTAAACATAATTCTCATTCCAAAAGGTTTTTGACAAAGCCAGCAAAGGGGTGCTAGCTTACTCGCGTTTTAAAGTTCCTTTTTTTTATAGCAAGTGAGAGACGCTCTCGCAAGTTATTTCTTATAATTTTTTACATGAGTATAACATAATGGAACGAATATATTTACCAAACAAACGGTTAGCTAAATCGCGTACAATAACGGCTGTTTTTTCGTTTTTTATTGCTTTTTCGCTGCAGTTAAGCGCAAAAGAATCTGAACAAACGTTAGTATTAGTCGGCGGTGCACTCACAACGTGTGCTAGTTTAAGCCCTAAAAATTGTGAAAAAAACACACAAATTCCGGGTAAAATACATAATGTATTTGCGCTCTCCCACGCTAAAATTAGTCAAATAAAGCAACAATGGCCAAGTAAAAATACGCAAGCTAAAAACAAAACTATTAAAAATTTAGCAACAATGCAGGCTAAATCATCACCTACATTGTCAAAAAAAGAGCTGTTATGGTTATGGCGCGATATTGATAGTAAACAGCTCAATAGTTTAACGGATCAAGAATACAATTTTGTAATAGATATGCTTGAAGTAGCGCAGCTGCAGGGCGACAATACGCGACTAAAAGAGCAGGTCAATACTGCGCTTAATAGCGAATCCGCCGCGACAGATATTTTGCAATTTATATCGGGCAGTTTAAAAGTAAAAAGTACTAACCCGAGCATACTAGCCATTACCGCCTCAAGCAGAGACCCTTATGAATCTGCTGATTTTTACGAAGGATTACTTCGTTTTCCCAATATAAATTCACAATGGCTTGCATTAACTCCTGCGCTTGCTAAAGCAATAACTACCAATAAATGTGATGATTTAAACACGCTTAGGCACTCTGAAATGGGGCTATATCAACGTGAACATATTTACCCTGATCGCACTCAAGCAGAATATTTGCTGTGTAAAAACGGCACAGACGCTTTAGTGCAGCTAATCAAAAATAGTACCGGTGTTATGTTTAATGGCGGCGATCAAAGCTTAACGCGCAAGGTATTGTTTGATGAAAATAATCAGCCATATCCATGGACAAAAGCGTTACAGTCTCGCCCTGTTGTTGTAGGTACAAGTGCAGGCACCGCAGTGCAAAGTGGCGGGCAAGCGCACGCTGGTAATGTGATGATGATCACTAATGGCACAAGTTTATCGGCATTGAAAGAAGGCGCGCAAGCCATTGATGCACCCAGTGAGCGCTCAAACAGCGATAGTTTAACTTACAACCGCTTTGGGGGTTTAGGCACATTTAGTTACGGTGTACTCGATACACACTTTAGTGAGCGAAACCGTACATTAAGACTAGGCACCTTGCTCAACAGCTTCAGTGCAAATCAAGCTCAACCCGCATTTGGTTTTGGTGTAGACGAAACCACCGCCTTAGTGGTGGTTAAATCTGAAGCTGGCAATTTAATGACAGTAATTGGCAAAAATGGCGTGGTGATGGTTAAATCAACAGGGCAAACAGCAGCTAAAACTAAAACCTACAGTTACTCGTACTGGCCTGCTGGCAGTGTGATTGATATTAAAAATAACGATTTCACCTTAAGTCAGCGCAGTATTAGCCAAGCATTGCCAGCAATTAAAATACCGCCTTTACCGATTCAGCGTTTCGGCAGTATTTTAACGGATGCCAAATTGCGCTCTTTAACGCAGGCCATGTGCTTGAGCCAAGAACAAACCGCTGTTGGTCAGCAAGATGCGTTTATTATTAGTCTATCAACTAAGCCTGAGTCGGCTTATCACCGTATTAGTGCTGAGCAGTATGGCTGTGCGGTGAGTAATTTAGAAATTTCAGTGAGTACCTTTTAATTTAATTAAACACGCTGCTTAGTTGATTTTAGATTAAGCGGCCATACTATATTTAAAGCGTGTTATTAAATCACAACAAAAGGAAGGTTCATGAGTAAAGTAGCGGTTATTTATTTTTCTGGATATGGCCATACCAAAAAAGTGGCGGAATTTGTGGCTGATGGAGCAAACGCTCAGCTTATTGCAATCGATGAAAATGGTGATATTAAAGACACCGATTGGGATGCATTAAACAATGCAGACGCCATTATTTTTGGTGCACCTACCTATATGGGCTCATACCCTTGGCAGTTTAAAAAGTTTGTCGATGCCACCTCTAAAGTGTGGTTTACCATGGGTTGGAAAGATAAAGTGTTTGGCGGTTTTACTAATAGCGGCAGCCTAAATGGCGACAAACAAGTCACCCTAATTAGTATGCAAACGTTAGCTTCACAGCATGGTGGAATTTGGGTAAGCTTAGGGTTACCACCCGCCAATAAATTGGAATCAACCCGTCAAGACATCAATAACTTAGGCGGTTCGGTTGGCGTATTAGTACAATCACCTACTGATGCAGATGAAACGGCTATTCCATCAGGCGATTTAGAAACGGCTCGTTTATACGGTGAGCGCGTTGCTAAAATAGCAAAACGATTAAAGTAAAAATGACCTAAATTAAGTTTATTTAATCCGTAAAGCCACACTTAATTAGTGTGGCTTTTTAGTTTGATAGCCCCAGTTCTTGCTTATGCTCAAGTTGATATAAGCTTGAATATTCACGTTTATGCACTTCAAATAAATACGCTCTTAACTGCTCTTTACCATGGTGAATATGCTTTATTTTAGCTGCTATGCCACACTCACTGTGCCTAACGGGTTCTATGTCTAATGATATAGCCGCTTCATTGGGTAAAATAAATTGCATATTTTGTAACTCATCAAGTTCACTGTTTATTGATGTGGGTTTTAAAAATATTCCTGTGCTTGAGATAGATTCAATGCAAAAACCATGGCTTTGAATATTTAATTCACTTAATCGCCAGCTACGTTGAGTGCCTTTAGTATCAATCACTTCTGAGGCTGCTAACACAGTACTGAAATGGCCTAATTCATCAGTTTTAAATTGAAGTGGAAACCACAGTTGGTAATGAGCTACTTCTGCTAATAGGGTTAATTTAGCCTGACCAAGTAAATGCGCAATACCATCTGGTATTGATGTTTGTACTGTTAGTTTTGTTTCATTAATTAATGCTGTACTTTGACTAGGTTCAAACAACCCAGATAAAAAGTTAATTTCTTCGTCAGACAAATCCATGTATTTTCCTTAATACGTAAATCGTAGATTCTATTCCTTACAAGGTTACTGCCCAATGAATGACCAGTTTATTATTTTGTAAGATTTGGCCTGTACGGCTTTATTTTTATACAATTTATAATCTCAGCTTTCCTGTCTGAATTTATAAGCAATTGATTTAAATTAATTA